>JAKAVR010000069.1 GCA_021817225.1 Thermoplasmata archaeon | reverse complement strand
ACGTTCAGCAACTGTCCAGCGGGCTGGGCATTGATTGCCGGCTGCGCCTGTCCGTAGCCTGGATTCGGTGCCACTTGGGCACCCTGTGGCGCCTGCTGGAGGAGAAACGCACCCGGCAGAAGCAAAAGAAGTGCCGCGATCAGTGCAGTTGCCGTCCTCCTCATACAAGAACCCTCCGTTGACGCATCGGCAAGAACGCCGGAGCTGTACGTTAATGCGGTGCATGGATGTTATCATTCATGCTGCCTGAGTATCAATCGTGATAATGAGCCCTTTAAATATTAATGATTTGCCAGTGTAGCTGATTCAAAGGAAGGGAAAATCTCTGAGGGACCCGATAGTCGAGCATGAGGGCCGCAAGATAATTGCTGGTGAAGTTTACCTCGTGGAAGAAACAAAGCCATCGCTCTTCTTCGACATATTCTCAGAGGCAATGATCCAGGGGGTAAAGGGGCTCCTCATGACAAGGGAATTTCCAGAGAGGCTCAGATCCAGCTACAGCCTTGAAAACGCATCCATCGTCTGGCTCACTCACGTGGTTGGAAAGGACTGCATCGAGCCGACTCAGACAAACCTGATACTGAACCGCATAGTGTCATTCACCAGGGACAATTCTCCATGCATCATAATGCTTGACGGCATCGAGTACCTGATAAATCAGAACAGCTTCGACGTCGTGATAGGTTTTCTCAACCACATAAGGGACCTCGTGATTATAAGGAACTGCGTCCTGATGGTTGCGATCGACCCGAACACGCTTGATACCAAGGAGCTTGCGCTTGTTGAGCGCAACCTGCAGGTCATGAAGGCGAACAACGATGGCCAGTCCGGTCCCCTGCTTTCACTTGAGTCCGGCATCCTCAAGGTAATGAAGATGCCTAATTCGAAGCAGCTTTGATTTCAGTAGCCGCCCGTGTTTTTCCTTCTGAAGAGAAGGACGCTTGCAGCCACAATGACAGCAAGAGCGCCCGCGAACGGAGCCAACACTGTCAGCGAGTTTGCGGGCTGCGGCGCAACAGTGTAGATGTGCAGAGAGGAAATCGTGGTAGGGGAGTAAACTGTTACAATTGTGTACGAACCGGCTGTCGTTGTGTTCTGCCTGGTCGTGTTTCCGTACGGATTCAGTATAGAGGGCAGGGAGCTTACGTTCGTGACACGCTGGCCGTTGACGTCGACTACAAGCCTTGCAGCGGTGCCGTTGAAGACATCGCCGGACAGCAGGAGCACAACCATATTGGGCACTCCGGACTGCAGTTTGGAAAACTGCATGTTGACGTCACCGCTTGACACAGTCAACTGCTCGACTCTCAGGGCGTTGTTGAAATATGCAGCATCAACAGCTGCCTGCCCAGCAGTCAGAGTGACGGCTGCGTAATAAGAAATTGTATTGTGGTTCATTGCCTGTGCGATAGTGCTCAATACAGCGGCGTATGGTGATTCGCCGTTCGGGATGCTGAATGAGTTTAGGTATGAATCTTCGGGAACTGTTTTAATCACGTAGTAAAAGCCACCTGAAGCAAGCTGGGAGCTGAAATCGGATCCGTCGGAGACAAAGTAACCAGCAAGCTCCGTGTCGTTGAACATCATTGCAACAGTCCCGTTCGTCAATGTGGATTCAGTCTGGGTGATCGTGAATTTGCTGTTGAGCTGAAGGCCCACAGAAAGCACTGCCTGCACGGTAACATTCGACGTGTAGGTGAACACCTGTATGAGTCCCTCTGGGTCGTTATGTGCTATCAGAAGCGTCGTGTTTGTGTAGGCGTAGAAAATCGAACCCTCAACACCGGCGGCCAGGAAGGTCCCAGCAGTGGGGATCATGTATTCGCTGTAAAGCATCCTGCTCACGTTGGCGATGGGAGACTGGTTGAGGCTCACATTGTAAAATCCGATTGAACCCGAACCAGTGTAGAACCTGAATGACATGAACTTTCCAGAAACAGTAAAATTCGTTTCATTGTAAACAAAAGGCGCAAAAAAGGTGGTGTTTATGGGTGCAAACGAGGCAGTTGTGGTGAGTATGCGCTGGAAGTACGGATTTGGCGAGACTGCAAATGTCACCGATTCCTGCTTCGCTGCCTGTGCTTTATGGGGTTGTGTCGAAAAGACGGGCACGGCTGCCGAGGCAAGCATGAGGCCAAGCAGCGTGAGTATCATGATCTTCTTGAATTTGTTTTGCATAGTCTTCGTCTCTGCTTCTCTGTTCAGTTTGTCGAATAAGTTTGATTCAACGGCAACACTATATAAGAATTGAGTAAAAGAGGCAGCGGCCTGACTTCGGGGATCGCCTGTTCAGCGCCTGCCACGGGCTGCAACAGCCATGCTTGCTATGCTAATGCATCGGCGCCCGTCCCTCCGCCGATGGATCAAAGGATAAATGACCAATCACTATACTGCACCGATGAACGAGATTGTCCTATTCCTTGTGTTCCTGGTGCTCGGCTTTTCAGCCCTGCTGCTGGCCATATCGACCCTAAGCGCCCTCCGCCTGAGAAGCACCAAGACGCTTCTGCTTGCAGTTGCATTTCTATTCTACTTCGCAAAGGAGGCCTATGTCCTGTATCTTGTCCTCTTCACGACGATCAGCATGGTCGAATTCTTCATCCTGATGAGCGTGATGGATCTCATTGTGCTGTTCTTCTTCTATGCCTCTGTTCTCAAATGACGGGAAAGGCTGATGGAAAAAGATCCTCTTTCTCTGGAATCAAGAAGACGCATATTCCAGTTCATAAGGGAAAGGCCGGGGACCTACCCACGTGAACTTGAGCGCGAGCTGGACATGCAGACGGGCGTCATCCAGTATCACCTCGCCCTGCTTGAAAGCCTGAGGCTGGTCAATTCAGAGGGGGACGGTTTCAGAAAGAGGTACTACGTGTCAGGCGAGGTGAGCAGTGAGGACAGGCGCGTCCTCTCCGTCCTCAAATTGAAGACCCCGAGGCGCATTGTTATACAACTCCTTCAGAACCCAGGCAGCACATTCGAGCAGATACTCTCTCAGTTCACGTTCTCCAAGAGCGCGCTCTCGTTTCACCTCAAGAAACTCACTGAAAGCGGGATAGTTGTCGTATCAAAATCAGCCTCCGGTACGACTTATTCCGTCAGGGATGAGGATTATGTTGCCAGGGTCATAATCACATACCGGGGAACATTCCTCGACAACCTTGTCGACAGCTTCATTGACTCATGGCTCCAGATTTAGGGCGCAGAGATGGTTGCAAATTGTTAATAACCGAGGGGTGCATCATGCAACTGCTGGTCCCGATGGCCGACACGATAGACAAGACAGATCTGCAGATACTCAAGCTGCTGCAGTCCAATTCAAGGAAAAGCTACAGGGATATGGCCAAGGAGCTACACCTTTCCCTCAATACTGTTTCCACCAGGGTGAGGCGGATGGAAAGCGAAGGCATTATTCTGCGGTACTCGGCCCTCGTGGATCCTGCTATGGCCGGATTTGACATGACAGCGATCATTGGCATACAGATTTCCAAGGGGAAGCTTATGGAGGTGCAGAAGAGGATTGCAAATGACAGGCATGTGTCAGCTGTCTACGATGTCACGGGCGAGTGGGATTCAATCGTCATAGCACGCTTCGCGAACAGGGTGGAACTGAATTCATTCATCAAGAAGATGCTCACAACCGAATACATTGAAAGGACTCAGACGCAGGTTGTGCTCAACACGGTAAAGGAGGATTACGCCCTCCCATTCTGACAGTCTCCCGATATGTTTCGCAATCTCAAGGCGTTTTTCGCATCTGCAAGATCCATATTTAAGCCCATTGGAAAGCTATAAAAACACAGCCTCCAAAGCTATTAGTAAGGTCTGAGCCCTTTTTGCCATTGCGAGTTTGACAGTTGGGATGGAACTCTCCTGTCTGCTAATGCCGGGGTTTGTAAGAGGCAAACAACGGCAGGAGGTCAAACTTTATGGCTGTTACAGAGAAATATGGACTGGTATTCGACCCTGTCAAGTGCACCGGATGCAAAGATTGCGAAGCTGCATGTGTTTCTGCACACCCGGATGACATTGTTCAGGAGCCGAGAATCAGAATAAACTTCAATCCTGCGGTGAATGCATACAGTGCAACCTATTGTGTGCAGTGCAACGAATGCGCGCCGTCCACGGTGTGCCCGCCGGACCTGATATCGTTCGACAGGGCCAACCTTGCCTGGCTGCTTGAGGAGGAGAGGTGCATAGCATGCAATGCCTGCATTCCAAAGTGCGAGTACAAGGCAATTTTCCTCGACCCCACAATGGGAGTCGAGACGGCGTACAAGTGCGACATGTGCATTCACGCCGGCGGGCCCAAGTGCGTCAAGTCCTGCCCGAGCCAGGCACTGGCCATACGGATTGAGCCGGTGCAGAAGCTCAAGGGGAGCGTCACAGTGTGACCCAGTCAGACCCGAAGCCTGACCGGACTCCTCCTTCTGTCCGCGACGATGGCCACGCAATTGCCGAATTTCCATTTCCTGCATGGGTTCCAGACTGGGCAAGGCGTGCGCCTTCGATCACCGTCGCGCCCCCCGGGCCGAGGAGCAAGGATGTCGTCAAGCTCGACAAGGAATACGTCTCACATGCCTATGACAGGGTTTTCACATTCACAATAGACAGGGCGGCAGGCGCCACCGTGTGTGACGTGGACGGAAACCTGTACATTGACTGGACAGCAGGCATAGCCGTCATGAACGCAGGCTGGGGGCACCCTTCCGTTGTCGAGGCTATACGCAAACAGTCTGAGAAGCTTGTGCATTCCTTTGCAAACGATACATACTTCGACAAGGAGGCCGAGCTCGCGAAGATTCTTTCAGATATTTCATTCTCTGGAAAGCTCAAGGGCACTTTCTTCGGCAACAGCGGTGCTGAAGCAGTAGGGGCTGCGGCCAAGCTTTCAACCTACTTCACAAAGAAATTCGAATTCCTCTCTTTCCACGGCGCCTACCACGGAAGGGTCGGCCCCGCGCTCAACTTCACGAGCAAGCTGAAGTACAGATTTGGCTTCGGGCCAATGAACAACGTGTTGTTCACGCCGTACGCGTACTGCTACAGGTGCCCTTTCAAGATGGAGTACCCCTCGTGCGACATGTACTGCATGCACTACATGGAAGACCAGGTCATGAATCTCGGTGGCAGCACGGGCTCGCTTGCAGCGGTGATTGTTGAGCCTGTTCAGGGGGAGGGCGGCTATGTAATACCACCCGACGAATTCATGCCCTTCCTGCGGAAATTCTGCGACAAGAACAGCGCTCTCCTTATCGCGGACGAGGTGCAGGCCGGCCTCGGGAGGACCGGAAGGATATGGAGCAGCGAGTGGACGGACACCGTTCCGGACATACTGGTTACTGGAAAGGCGGTCGGCGGAGGCATACCGCTCGGTGCAATGATCGCGAAGCCTGAAATAATGAAGCGCTGGAGGCCGGGCGCGCATTCAAGCACTTTCGGCGGGAATGCAATTCAGATGGCAGCGGGGATAGCGCATATCAATGCAATAGTGGAGGAGCACCTGCCTGAAAGGGCGGCCGCCATGGGCGAATATGCGCTGAAGCGGCTTCGCGAGCTTCAGGACAAGCATGAGATCATCGGAGATGTGCGCGGCCGCGGCCTAATGATAGGCGTCGAATTCGTGAAGAACAGGAAAACAAAGGAACCGCTCGACATAACACAGCTTCAGGTGAAGTGCTTCAAGAAGGGACTGCTCACGCTCACCTCCGGCACGTATGGGAATGTGATGAGAATCTCCCCGCCGCTGATCATTTCAAGGGAATTCATGGACAAGGGCATCGAGATCTTCGAAGATGCGATAACCGAGCTGGAACGCGAGTCAGCCCCGCTGCAGCCTGCTGCCGTGACGCAGCCTCCGCAGTGAATACATGCCGCCGGTCAGCCGCTATGCTGCAGATGCCATGTAGTCGAACACGGATTCTATTATTTCAAGCGTCCTTGCAAGATCTGGCTTCGTGATTGATGTGGATATGAAGGCCGGTCTGTTCGGGAAAAGGAAAATGCCATTGTTCGCAAGGCAGAGGTCGAACAGGGCACGTGCATTCCTGTCTGCCTTGAACGTGTCCCTGTAGTTGGTTATTTTGCCCCTTGTGAATGCAATGTTCATTATCGACGAAAGCCCGAGAACCTGCGCCCTCAGGCCGTAGGTCTGCTCCAGTCCCTCCATCTCCTTCCTTATTGTCTGTGTGATCTTGTCGAGGTAGATGTAGGTGCCTTCCTTCTTCAGCTGATTCAGTGTTGCGAGTCCGGCTGCCATCGAGAAGCTGTTGCCGTTGTAAGTCCCCCCATGGTACACCCTCTCTCCCTCCTTCCTGCCGGGATTAAGCGGCTCCATGAAATCCTTCAGACCCGCCACGGCGCCTATTGGCATTCCGCCTCCAAGGATTTTCCCAAGGGTCGTAATGTCAGGCGTAATTCTGTACTTTTCCTGGGCACCCCCGAGCCCGACCCTGAAGCCAGTGGTGATTTCATCCAGTATGAGCGGTATGTCATACCTTTCAGTCAATTCCCTGACGCCGTTCATGAACTCCCTGCCGGCGGGCCTGTAGCCGCTCCCCACCGCCTCCATGATGACGCAGGCAAGCTCCTTCCTGTTTTTCCTTATCAGCGCCTCCGTCTCCTCCAGCTTGTTGAAAGGCATCACAACAGTGCTGTAAAGCGCATGCTCCTTTATGTCGAGCGAGCAGGCATACGGATACGGCGAGCGTATTGGCCCCCATTCCCCCCTTGGCGTGCTGCTGCTTACAAGACCGTAGTCGAAGGAACCAAGGTAGTGTCCCTCAAACTTGGCAACCTTGCTCCTCTTTCCACGCGCCATCGCAATCCTTATGGCGAGCAGGTTGGCCTCCGTCCCGCTTGATGTGAACCTCACGCTCTCGGCGGAGCTTACCATGTCGGTTATGTCTGTTGCAAGCTGCAGTTCCAGCGGGTTCGGTGCACCCGCGGCGCTCGTGCCGTAA
>JAKAVR010000068.1 GCA_021817225.1 Thermoplasmata archaeon | reverse complement strand
GTTGCAGCATCTTTCCTGACGGATTCAAAATATACGTTTTCGCCCGAAGCTCCGAACTTCTTCTGTACCCAGTCCCTGACTGACGATTCTGCAGATTCAGCGTCGTTCACGGACAAATTCTCGGCCTCCTGTGGATTATCAGGGTGATCGTATATCAACTGTCCGAATGTAAAGTAGTTATTTCCCTCATGAATGCCATATCGCAGCAAATGCTAGAAAATTTTTGTCATTCTTCCTTCTTCGAGCAGATAATTGTGCTCGATGCCGCTTTTCTCCGATGAGTCCTGCGAAACATACACGGTGTCGAAATGCATCTCTTTTGAAATGAAGACTATCTCGGAAATTATGCGATCCTTTTCACTCAGGTTCGACATGGCCTCATCTATTAGGAGTACTTCAGGGTTTGAGAGGATCGCTGTCGCAAGTGACACGCGAATGCGCTGCCCGAGGCTCAACCTGCCAACCTTGCCTTCAAATGTTATGCCGAGTCTGCTGCGTATGTCATCCACTCTGGATTTGTCCGGCTTGACATCTTTCGCGCCCCATGAGAGGTGCTTGACTACGTCCATATGAGGAAAGCAGGTCGACGCGTTGACGAACGCCATATGCCGCTTCTCAACGGGCAAAACGGTGACATCCCTACCATTCACGAAGATTGAACCCGAATCGATTGGGTGCTTACCAAGCAGGCAGAGCAGAAAGGTGGATTTTCCAGCGCCGTTCCTGCCGCTTAGAAGTATGAAACCCGAATCTTCCATGATTGCCTGGAGGTTGAAGGTGCCGAGGCGCTTTGAAAAGCGAGCCTGAATCACTCTCAGTCACCAGCCACCGTTGATCGGATGCGGCTCTTTCTCCTGACAAGACGGACTGCGACCATCAGCGCTACGCTGAACAGGACCATGAAGGAAGAGGCGGAAACGGCAACAGCGGTGCCGTAATAGCCGAAGTACTCATAAACAAGCACTGAGGCCGGACGCACACCGCTGAAGGGAGGCTGCAAAACGAAATAGGCAATAATGGCGACGGAGCCAAACTCGCTCATTGCCCTTCCCATGGAAGTGAGTGAGGCCGAAAGCAGATCGCGGGCCGAGGAAGGAACTATGACCGAATACAGTATTCTCAACCTGCTTGCACCCAGCGAGGCTGCAAAGAGTTCGCTGTCCTGGCTTCTCGAGGCAAAAAGGGACTGGGCTGCCCGGATGTATATCGGTGCAGAAACAACAACAAGGGCGATAACAAGCCCCTGTACGGAGTAGAAGAAATTAACTCCAATGGACTGAAGGAAACTGCCGACAGGAGTCGTCCTGCTGTCAAGAAGCAGAAGTGAAATCCCGACGATTGGGTGAGGGATTGACGCGGGAAGGTCTGCGGCCGTCTCAAGCACATCGTTGCTCCTCCTTGAAAGGTGGTATGCGGCCGGCGTGAAAAGAAGAAACACCAGTGTGGCTGCCGCTGCAGAAGCAAAGAGAGTCAGGGCTATGGATTGCAGTACGGTGAGGCTGAAACCGAGCGGGCTCCTGTAAACGACAAGACCATAAAAAAGGAGAATAAGCATGGGCACTGACAAGGCAGCAAGAGATGCATAAGCCCAGATGCTGATTGCATCAAGCCTGAATGTGTTATGACGGGCCAGTCTCACTCACCCCGTCTGTTTCGACAAACATGCTGCCTTGATACCGCAGCTGCAGTCCTGATCGCCGGGGCATCCGCAGAAATCACAGTGGCCCTCCATAGGCAAGATGGCCCTCGCTTACAAGTGCTGCTATCTCAGGAGGATCCTGAACCGAGGAAAACAGGATACACGGCTGCAGTGGAGATAAGCCAAAACCGGAGAGAATATTCGTGTTGTTCACCAAATAACCAAGAAAGGCATAGGATTCAGGTGAGCGGGAACTGTTGGCAAGTACTGTGGCGTAAAGGAAAATAGGCGAACCCCTCACGGTTCCGGTGGGCAGTGTGTATGTGAACTTGTTGTAAAACGATGACATGCCGGGTTCCCCCTGATTGATTGAGGCCGGAAGCGAGATGAAACCAAGGCCATTAGCGATTGCCGCTGACTTGTATATGAAGAGAAATTGAATATACCCTGCTTCAAGGGGCTCAACAAGCAACGCCGCATTAAGCGAGCTCACGCTCGCATTGTTGCGCAGTGTGGCGTTGACGAAATAGCCGACGTTGCCCCGATCGTAAAGGTAACCCGCGATCTCAAGCGCGAGCCACCCCCTCAGCCCAGCGGGATCATCGGAAGGGTTTGCGATGCCCACCTTGACTGCACCGGAAGTCAGGTTGCTGAAAGCTGCATAATAGGCTGTCGAGCTGTTAGAAGCGTTCGCCTGGCTGAACATAGCTATGACAGATTTGGCAGGGGCATTCGAAATTGTTGCGGATGAATATGCAAGGACAAGCTGATCGGAAGCGAAGGCAACCGCCCAGCCGCTGTATCTCGAAAGCAGATATGAACGGTCCAAGGCGCCCTGTGCAACGGATATGAATATGTCAGCTGGCGCCCCCTGGCCTATAGATCTTGCTGCGGAGTAGGAGCCGGCGCCGATTGCTGGCGCGACGGGATACCCGGTAGTGTTGTGGAAACCATTGAGCATTGTGTTGCTTTCCTGGACATAGGCGTCTGCTGAATAGACTATCAGACCCTGGCCCGAACTGCCGTTCTGGTTCAGTTCCAGGACTGCATAGGACGATGCGGCTACTGTGAATACCACCATTATTGCCGACACTGCAGCAAGTTTCCTGTTCAATGCCAGATCACGCAATTTCTCGATAACCTGCATTTAAATAAGTGTTTTCATCTACTCATTTGTCAAACATTTGTATTTGACAGAAGATGATACAAACGGGGAAAGGCAGGGAAGAGAGACCGTATCTGACAGAGAGGCAGATCGAGATACTCTCCATGAGGAGGTCCGGACTCAGTCAGGTGGAGACGGCGGCAAAGCTTGGAATTACGCGCCAGGATGTCGCAATACTCGAGAAGAGGGCAATGAGAAACTTGAACAGGGCGGCGGCCACACTCTGGATAGCTGAACAGCGTGGAATTGTGCTGCACCTGAACCTGAAGAAAGGGATGCATATTCTGGACGCGGCAAAAGAAACCATTGAAAAGGCGGATGAAGGCGGAATACGGCTTGTTGACAACGCGGTGACAATTCTGTCAGCTATACGATCTGCTTCAGGTGATGCGATGAAGTCAGGGGTGCTGGATGAGGGACTTGAAGCGTTCATATTTCAGGACGGCAGGTTACTTTTCAGGGAGACTGATTCCAGCTAAACTCACCTATTGACACTTCGAAAAACTGAAGACCGATTCGCCAAGCCCCTTCCTTGAAACAGGCCATATCTGCCGTAAATCAACCTCCGTTCTGAAACTGGGTTCTTGCGCCAAAATCGGCGATCATGGCCGCCTTTATCCTGTCATAGTGCAGCTCAATCTCCCGCTCTATGAAATCAGGACGCAGCAGGAGATAGAGGCGTACGAGACTGGATGTTATGTTTAGGTCAACACTCATCTCCAGCTCTGAACCTGCCCCGGCGGGCCTGAGCACCCAGGACTGATCATATTCGGCCACCTTGAAGCTCCTGAATTTCAACACACCCCTGCCCTGCCACCTGTCCGGAGGAAGAATGGTGACATGCGTTTCCTCCTGCAGACTTGTCCCCGGATATCGGTTTGCAAGACTGAACTCATTCCCGGATATCCTTGTCACCTTCCTGCCTCCAGGCGAATCGCCGAAAATGGAGGTGTCGTCAGGAGTATAGGTTGTAAGCCATGCGAATGCCATGTCCGGTGGAACCGGAAGATGCCTTCGCACCGTGAGCCTTTTCACTTCATGATATTGCGCAAGGCCATTATATGTGAATTGCGCGGCAAGGCCGCCAGGTTGCGCTGCATGCGCCCTTGACAGCGAAAAACGTATGCGATATCCGGAGGTCCCCAGCGTTCGCATGATCATTATCGCCGACCCAAATTGTGTCATTCAAAAATATCTAATAAATGAAGACGCATTGAGGAGAGTCAAGCCGGGAGGCGGGGATTTTGGACATATACGACATCAGAATACTGAAAGTTCTGGAGGAAAATGCCGAGTTGCCATTGAACGACATAGGTAAGAAAGTTGGATTGCTGTCACCATCTGCGGTCAGCAAGAGAATCAGCAAACTGAAGGAGAATGGTTACATAGAAAGGATTACAGCCAGGCTGAATTATGAGAAGCTTGGCTTCAATTTTGCAGCCGTCACCTTTCTGGAAGGCAGGCACAAGAAGAATTCGGAGAACATCACTGGAGAGAAGCTCTCCAGAATGCCCGGGGTTGTTGCCGTTCACAATACGCTTGGCGATTCGGACTTCATTGTAAGGACAATCAACAGGGATATGGGAGAATTCACAAGAACGCTCGACATGATACTTGGCACCAACATGGTTGAAAGGTCCAAGACAAGAGCAATTGTCAAGACTTTCAAGGACATGGACTTTACAGGTGTCAAGGTGGACGAAGAGGATGTCAGCTAGGACATGAGCAGTCCCAAGCAAGAGCTTGAGCCCCTGTCAGGAGACACAGGCTGAAAAGCACTTCCAGGCATTACTCATCACTTCAGAAGTGGAAAAAGGAAAGGAATTTGTGTTAAGTGGTTTGCTTGCGGCTGCTCAGTCTGCAGGGGCAGGCTTTGCCGACGGCATCACAAGTCTCGCCAGTGCGGAACCGACATAGCAAATGAGCACATTGATTGCGAGCGCCGTTGCGGAAATGTAAAGCAGGCCGAACGGAGACTTCATGAAGCTCGTGCTCAGAATGCTGAAATTGTTGGCCTCCAGTGTGAGCCATATACCTGATGACATTCCAACGACCCACCCTGCAAGGAGAGCCCATTTGTGCAGGAAAGTCCGGTCGTAGAGTCCGAGCATTATGGCAGGAAGTGTCTGCGCAATGAATATTCCTCCCAGAAGCTGAAGCTGGATGGCGTACGTGTCGGAAACAACAAAGACGAATGCAAGGGCCATGAACTTGAAAAGAACAGAAGTCCACTTGACAATCAAAGTCTCTGTTTTAGGCTTCAGATTGGGCACGAATTCCTTGATTATGTTTCTTGTGAGCAGGTTTGCCTGGGAGATTGCCATGACGGCTGCAGGTACCAGGCCGCCTATGAATATGCCCAGGAATGCAAAACCGGCAAACCAGTCTGGCATCGTTGCGCTTATGAGTGCCGGGACAACAAGTGTTCCGTTAGCTGCCACTCCGGCGGGATGAACAATGGCGAGTGCCTTGGGCACGGCGTAGACAAGCACACCGAAGAGTGTCAGAAGGAAGAGACCCACTCCGTAGAGCGGGAGCAGTGCGGTGCTGAACCTGACTGTCCTGACGTTCTTGGAGCTGAGTACACCATTGATGGCATGGGGATACAGATAGAGCTGGAGCGCACTCAGAACGAAGAGGCTGACGTAGGCGTTCGTCAGGGTAGGCGAAAGCGTGGCAAACGATACTTTGGGAGCAATCGTGTGTGCGGACTGGAAAGCTGCCGCGAATCCTCCGTTTATCTGCGTCGGTACGTAGATGATTACAGCAAGGACTGTTGTCAGTATGATTACATCCTTCATTATGGCAGTGAGCGCAGCGCCGCGCAGGCCGCTGACAAAGGTGAAAACAGCCAGCACGACAAAGGAGATTATCAGCGCCACTTCGCTTGTTCCAGCCAGAGTCGTCGGGAAGTATGGCTCGAGCATGACTATCAGGACTGCTCTCATCCCCACTATCTGCAGTGCAATATAGGGCAGTTCAGCTATTATGCCTGTGGCAGCGATCGCAATCGCGAGTGTTTTGCTGTTGAACCTTTCCCTGACAAAGTCGACCCCTGTGATGTAGTTCTTTTGCCTTGACATCTTCCACAGGGTGACCATAACAATCATAGCAACTGCGAAGGTTGCCATGACATAGGGTGTCGCATATGCAAAGATGGCTCCCGACGCGAAGGCTGCAGACGGGACTGCTATGAATGTGTATGCGGTGTAGAGATCGGCCCCTACCAGAAACCATGCAAGATACGGACCCAGTCTTCTTCCTGCCAGCGCCCACTGACCAAGGTCGGACAGATCGCCCTTTCTCCAGTATGCTGCCGCAAAGCCCAGAAATGTGAAAACAGCAAATAGGGAAAGGAACACGATGATCGTTACAAGAGCCATTACGCATCCCTCCCGTCCTTGTCGCCCCTGTCAAGTATGAGTGCAGCGGCAAGGTACATAAATGCGGCTATGAACAGCCACAATCCCTGGAACCACCAGAAGAATGGCAGTCCAAAAAGCTGCGGGTTCAGTTTGTTATACAGTGGCACATCCAGCAGGACTGCTGTTGGTATAATCAACAGCAATGCAGCTGTTATGTAAGATGCTTTGACCATTGTTTTTTGAGCCCCCTCAACTGCACCCTGAAAGCCTTTACCGCTCATAAACCTTGCTGAAGGGGCATTCAATTGGTTTCTGCCCTTATGAAAACAGACATCGTGCGTGCAGACTCAGGTGCTGCCTTTTCGGGCGAAAGCAGCCCCGCAAGTGCAATGATAGACTGAGGAAACGAATAGGAACTTGACGCCCTGATGCACCTTCATCAGCTGACCACAGTACCGACAGACAATCTGCATTTTACCTGTCACCGTGGGTGTCATGGCAGTTCCCGGCTAAAATCCTGTGCGAACATAATTGCACATGACAGCCAATCCCTGCGACGAACGCTCGACATGCAAAGCGCATGCGCTGACTGTGAATACCTGTTTAAGCCCTGTCACTTGACACTGAAATGCGTTGCCCAGCTTCAGGCTCCGCAACCGCAACCGCAACCGCCGCCGCCGCAACCGCAACCAGCGCCGTTATTGACCTTCAGGTTAGGGTTGTTGATTGTGAAACCGCCGCCGTCGAGCGACTCGACGTAGTCTATCTGCGTCCCGTCCAGATGGTCGGCGCTTTCCTTGTCGACAACGATCTTGATGCCGTTCTGGTCCATCTCAATATCCTGTGCAGGGTCCGAATTCTCATCGAATGCCATTCCATATCTGTAGCCGTGATCGGCTGCAGTA
>JAKAVR010000067.1 GCA_021817225.1 Thermoplasmata archaeon | reverse complement strand
CTACACCGTTGCCTTATCCTTTGGCGGCTTCGCACAGACGCTTCCGGAACTGATAGCGATAAGGGCTGTGCAGGGACTGGGCATGGGCATGTTCCCTGTGGCATTCGCACTGCTCAACGACCAGCTGCCGAAGAGGGAACTCGCTCTTGCCCAGGGGATTGTCTCCGCCACATTTGCGGGCGGGGCTGCGATCGGCCTGGTCATTGGTGCATGGATCACTCAGAACTACGGATGGCAATGGTCGTACCACTCCGCAATACCCGTTTCAATCGGGCTGGTTGTCGTTTCGTACATTGTCCTTCACGACGAGTCGCTCAGGAAGGAACAGAGCATTGACCTTCCGAGCATTGTTCTCCTCGGCTCGGGACTTGTAGCGCTTATACTCGGCCTGTCCGAGGGACAGTCGTGGGGATGGTATTCATTTGAAACCGTCCTGACATTTTCGCTGTCGGCTGTTTTCCTTGCCGCTTTCGTCTTTTCGGAAAAACGTTCGAGCGAGCCTTTCATCAACATGGAGCTGCTCAAAGTGAGAAATGTGTTCCTTGCGAATTTCACGGGCCTCTTCGGCATGGCTGCGCTCTACTTCCTGTTCTACTCCATACCTCCTCTGCTCCAGGATCCGCAGCCGGCAGGTTTTGGTGAATCAATACTGCAGTCAGGCATAGTGCTTCTGCCCGCTTCCCTGCTCAGCATGGCTTTTGCGCCAGTGGGAGCGAAAGTGACGACCGAAAAGGGGCCGAAGGTGACGATAATCATTGGCTCCGCAATACTTTTCCTGGCATATCTTGGCCTTTATTTCAACAGGGCCAATGAACTCTCGATAGCGGAGGATGCTGCAATTCTCGGACTGGGCATGTCCTTCATCTTTGTGGGTGTCATCAACATACTGCTCCTGTCAACGCCCCCGGAAAAGTCTGGTGAGGCGACAGGAATGAATGTTGTCTTCCGTAACATAGGAACTTCGCTTGCCCCGGCGATAGGCGGAGTCTTTGAGACGACATACGTCATGAATGCAATGGTTGGATTTGTCCCGGTGCAGTACGGCTCCCTTCCCTTCATACCCGTCTTTGTGAGCTTTCCATCCACGCATGCATTTGACATGATATACATCACTGGAATGTTGTTCCTCGTCGTATCCATTATTTTTACACTTTTGATGAAAAACATTGTTGTAAAGAAGGTTGAAACATGAATTGGAAACTAAACAGGGGATTCGCTGCGGTTCTTGTCCTGACCCTGCTCTTTGCGGGGCTTGGTCTGGCAACCACAAATGCGAACGCTGCGGCTTCGGAGAACAATCTGCTCAAGGTGACAGGCGTTTCATGGTACGCACCGGCATCGACGCAGCAGGGAGTGCCCGGCACAGACTATGTGCCGCTCATTGTGTCTTTCGTGGTGCTCTTCAACGCCACTGCCGGTTCCGTGATGAATGTGTCGGTGAATCTGACATCGCAGTTCAGCTACAGCGGGATCGCCGGCGGCAATGCACAGACAGTGCTGAGCATTGCACCCGTCGTTGAGGGGACATCATACACTGTTGTCCAGGCGGTCAACATATCCGCTGCCGCGGCAGACGGACTCTACACCGAAGAACTCTCATACACCGTTTCCAGCGGGGCGGGGTCGGCGATTGCAGGAGTCTCGCAGTTCACGCTTCCCCTGCTTGGCACGGTGAACATTGTCGCTGCAGGTTCGACATTCGGTACAACTTCGAACCCGCTCCCCGGAACACCCGGAATGAACTACGTCCCCCTCTCCGTTGCCATTGAGAATACAGGCAATTCACCGGTTGCCAACCTGAGCGCAACCTACACCCCCGCGGGATACCTTACAGGGTCTTCGCAGACGACCCACATCTCCGCCCTTCCCTCATACGGTTTTGCCACCTTGACATTCCTGGCAAGCATCAGCAGCACGGCGCCCCTGGGCTTCCTGCAGCAGAACATTTCGGTCTACTTCAACGGTGCGAACCACATCGTGAGCTTCAACGCACCCATCACCGGCTACTCCAAGATATCCGTGATAAGCTATTTCACAGACCCGCCCGTGATCTATCAGCAGGAGAAGTACATTCGACTCACTGTCTTCACGGCAAACAGCGGCAACTCATTCTCAGGGAGCATGAAAATATCTGCTGCCTCTGCACATTTTGATATCGTCACGGCCCCCTACAGCCTGCCTGCATATCCGGCCGGCTCACAGCTCAACTTCACATTCCTTCTGAATGCGCTCAACTACTCCGGCCCGGCGCCTGTCACGGTGACCGTGGGCAATTCATCCTACGCAATACCACTCTATCTCAGACCCGGGGGGACGCTCAGCATTTCCTCATCCATTCCAGTCTTCAATCCAGGAAGCACCAGCCAGCTTGAAATCTTCACAATCACAAATGCAGGCAACAACACGCTCTGGGACCTGAACATGCACCTCCTTTCGCCCGGCATCATATCGATACACATACCCACGTCCAACCCGTTTGCGGCACTGACGGCGGACAATGTGACTGTAGCCGAGCTGACCCCCGGACAGTCGGCCACCGTAACGTTCTCCGTTGACACTTCGTCAAACGCACCCGTGGGCACCTACCCGGCGCAGCTGCTTATATCATGGGTGCACAACGACAGCAGCACACAGACATACAAGGCATACACATTCAGCGAGGTGGTGCAGAAGAGCAGCGTCCAGCAGTTCACAGACTCGTTTGCCCTTAACCCGTTGAATACCTCGATTCTCATCGTTGTCATAGTGGTTGTCGCCGCTCTCGCCTTTGTCGGCATCAGAAGGTCAAGGGCGGGGAAAAAGAGGGAAAAGGTGAAGGCAAGGAGACTCGCAGAGGAGCAGCAGTCGAAGAAGGAGTGAGGCGGCAGGCGGCGAAAAATATAATATGAACCATTCCCCAATCAACTCCCGCTGAATCAGATGGACGAGAAGGAATTCGACATAGACTACTTCAAGACGAAAGCTTTCAGCCGCAGGCTATGCAAATCATGCGGCGCTGCTTTCTGGACTCTCGGCGCAAGCGAGTACTGCGGTGAGCCGCCGTGTGTAGACTATACTTTCCTTGGCCGGAGCCCGATGAAGAAGAAACTGGGCATCAACGAGATGAGGGAAGACTTCCTTTCGTTCATGGAGAGGCATGGCCATACAAGGACGAAGAGATACCCCATAGTTGCCAGGTGGAGAAATGATGTCTTCTTCGTCCAGGCCTCCATCTACGATTTCCAGCCATGGGTGATAAACGGCTCGGTCAAGCCCCCCGCAAATCCGTTGACCATGTCTCAGCCGTGCGTCAGATTCAATGACATAGACAACGTCGGGAAGACCGGAAGGCACCTCACACTGTTTGAGATGATGACGCACACAGCCTTCAACACAGCCAGGGAGCATGTGTACTTCAAGGACAGGACTGTCGAACTGTGCCAGGACTACCTTGTGAAGAATCTGGGCATTGACGAGGAACTGGTCTCCTACAAGGAGGAGGAATGGTCGGGGGGCGGCAATTCGGGGCCCTGCCTTTCGGTGGACGTCCAGGGGGCCGAGGTTGCAACCCTCGTATTCATGCAGTACAGGGAAGAGAACGGAAGAAAGGAACCGATGCCCATGAAGGTCGTTGACACAGGGTACGGGCTGGACAGGCTCACATGGGTCTCCCAGGGAACGCCGTCCGCTTACGAGGCAATATTCCTTGACCTTCTTGCTGACCTGAAGGATGAGTTGAACATCGAGACCGACAGCAGGATCCTGTCCGAATACAGCAGGGTCGCAGGACTGATGGATGCGAAGACACCCGGGGCTATCAGGGAGATAAGGGAGAAGGTAGCTAGAAACATGGGCCTTTCCATCGAAGAGCTGCTGAGGCGGATTCTCCCCCTTGAGAACCTTTACGTCCTGCTGGACCACACGCGCGCCCTTTCATTCATGCTTCACGACGGTGTCATGCCGTCCAACATCAAATCCGGATATTTCGCAAGGCTGCTCATCAGGAGAAGCATAAGGGCAATGGACAACCTGAACGCGAAGATGCAACTGTCGGAGATAGTTGAAAGGCAGATAAACTACTGGAACAGGGATTTCCCGGAGCTGGACGAGGAGAAGGAAGACATACTCAAGCTGGTTGATGTTGAGCAGGACAAGTACAAAGAAACGCTCTCCAGGGGAAGATCGCTTGTATCCAGAATGGAAGCATCCCTCAGGAAGGATGAGGGGCTGAGCGTCAGGCAGCTGATGGAGCTGTACGAGTCACAGGGAATCAGCCCGGAGCAGGTCGCCGAATTCACCACTAGAAAGGTTGAGGTGCCCGATGACTTCTATGCAAGAATCGCTGAAAAACACAGCAGCACGCAGGGTGCGACTGAGGAGAGGCATTACGAAATACCGGCATCGCTCGCACCGACTGTAAAGGGCTACTACATTGACCAGTACAAGACAGAATTCAGGGCGAAGGTGCTGCACTCCGCCGAGAACTTCGTTGTCCTCGACGAGACTTATTTCTATCCAGAGGGGGGAGGGCAGGATCCGGATACTGGATACATCGACGGGAGAAGGGTAACGAGCGTGCAGCTGAACGGCAACATAATTGTTCACGAGTACGAGGGAAGGATCTTCACGGATGGGCAGATGGTGTCCTGCTCCGTGGACAGGGAAAGGAGGATGAATCTAATGCGTCACCACACGGCGACGCATGTAATGATTGCCGCCGCAAGGAAATCGCTTGGCAGCCACGTGTGGCAGGCAGGTGCGCACAAGCAGAGCGAAATCTCGAGGCTGGACATAACACACTACGCACAGCTGAAGCCGGAGGAAATAGCAGACATCGAAGAGAAGGTGAACAATGTCATCTTCGAAGACAGGAAGATCAGCGCCGAGATGATGGACAGGATAACGGCAGAAGGCAGATACGGTTTCAGGCTCTACCAGGGAGGAGTTGTCCCCGGGAGGGACATAAGGGTCGTGACGATTGAGGGATGGGATGTGGAGGCCTGCGCAGGCACGCACTGCGAAAGGACGGGGGAAATAGGGACGGTGAAGATACTGCAGACGCAGAGGATACAGGACGGTGTTGTGAGGATAGAATTCGTTGCCGGTATTCCTGCAATGAGGCTTTACCAGAGACAGGCAACCAGCCTGGAATCGGTCAGGGAGATGCTCAATACCGACCAGGAGCACCTTGTTGAGACTGTTGAGCGCACAATTGATGATGTCAGGGGCATGCAGAAGAAACTGCAGGAAGTCGAGCTTGCGGCAATGGGCTCCACCGTCCAGCAGCTTCTAGAGTCCTCGCCAAGGCAGGGCAACACAACAGTCATTGTGCACGCTACAGACCTCGACGTGAAGGCAATGCAGTCGATGATGAGGATGCTCACAGCAAGAAACGGCAGGGACGTCTTTGCTGTGCTTGTGACGACTGGCAAGGGCGGGCAGATAATGATTGGGCGCAACACGAAGGACGGCCCCAGCTGCGCCGAGCTGCTGAAAAAGGCAAACACAGAGTTCGGCGGCACGGGTGGCGGGAAGGACGATTTCGCCCAGGGAGTCCTGAAGACGGTGGACGAGAAAAAGCTCGCAAAATTCGTCCGCTCGCATCTGAACGCCTGAGGCTGCCCTCAATGTTTTAACCATGGTGATTATTCACGTTTGACGGCGGGTGTGGCGGATGGAAGGCGTGGAGGAAGTTGTCTTCAAATCGGGCCTGACTTCCAGGCTTGCTTTGCGAGTCATTTTAATTTATGCTGCAATAGCAATACTGATCTTTGCACTTTCGGCGGTCACTGAGCCCGGCCTCCCGATTGAATCGGTGCCCTTTCTTCTGTACTTCATTCAGCCGGCGGCAGTACTCTGGGTTCTCTTGTCTGTCTTCACTGTGCCCATCCTCATAGGTCTTCAAAGGAAGGGACTTACCACATTCTGCGTGAACAGGATAGAACGCAGGACGAGGGGAGAGACGAAAGTCTATTCCTATGACCAGATAGAGGATGCAGACTTTTCGGGGCTCCTCACAATAAACGAGAGCACGGCGGCACAGATGCCCGGTTCGTCGGCCTCATTGCCCATATACAACTACTTGCAGTATTTCTCTTTCAGGCTCGACGGTGCAGGCTACAGGTTCAGTGCAAGGACCAAAACAATCAAAGGGGACTCTTTTCGCGATTTCATGATTGAAAGGCTTGTCCCGGAAAAGGAGTGAACCGGACCAGACAACAGAATGGCCCGGAAGCGGTTTGCCTGCCCGGTCGTGCAATTTCTTCCTGATTCACTCCTTTGGAGTGAGCCAGAATTCGTTGCCGTCAGGGTCTTTGAACATGGCGTACATGCCAAATCCATCATCGGCCGGCTTCTTCGTGAATTCGACTCCCTTTCCCGTGAGCTCCTTGTATGTCTTCTGGAGGTCCTCGCAGACAAGGCCAATGCCTGTGTTGCCTGGCTCAAGCTGGGCCTCGCAGAGGTGTATGACGGTTGTCGCGCCCGCAGGTCCCACAGTCACCCAGTGGCCCTCGGAAGAAAATACCTTGAAACCAAGCTTCGACCTGTACCATTCCGCAGACTTCTTGGCATCCGAAACAACCACTGCAACGTCTCCGATTGTTGTTATCATCAATTCACCTGTGGGGCTTAGTGGAACCGACCGTTATAACTGTTCGCCAGCGACGGATGGTCAGGTTGCAGCACTGAAATTATTAATATAGCGCCCGCTGAATTGTGAGGTGCAATATGAGTCACCGTCTGGTGTTTCTTGTGGCGGCCATGCTCCTGGTCGCGGCTTTCGGCCTGTTTGCCACTGGAAGTGCTGCAGCTGCAGCCACGCAGAACCATACAATAACGGCCATGGTGACGGACAGCACCGGGGCAGTCCTCTCAAATGTCAAAATAGAAATAAGCAACACCACCACAAGCAGCGTGGGGACGACCGTCACGACCTATTTTGGCCACACAAACAGCAGCGGCGTGTATGTCTCCCCGCCTCTGAATGCAGGCAACTACACGGTATCTGCCTCGTATGAGGGTTATGCATCGGACGGCATCAGGAACGTAGCCCTCTCGTCCTACAATCTCACAGTGAATTTCACCATGACCCAG
>JAKAVR010000015.1 GCA_021817225.1 Thermoplasmata archaeon | reverse complement strand
CTGTGACGGACAACGCAACCGGCGCCACCGGATTCTCCACCATAGGCGTCTCCCCGTCATCCCTTTTCAGTCTGCAGGTGGTTCCTTCAAACACAACGCTGCTTGCAGGGCAGACATACTTCTTCTCGGCTTACGGCTTCGACTATTACGGCAACTCTGTGTCTCTCGGCGCAGTCGTATGGCAGACGGATGCCGGCTCACTCTCTACAAACGGCACCACCGCGATGCTGAACGTCACCCGGAGCACTATGCAAGACGGGTGGGTAGAGGCCTATTCCGGCGGGCTCACATCAATTGCGCATTTCAACGTGACAGCATCTGCCTTCAGCCCCCAGGAACTGCTCCAGATACCTTTGCAGTCGTGGCCATCAGGCATCAGCTACACACTCAACCTGACGGACTACTTCTCAAATCCGGGTGACCCGACGGGCAGCCAACTCGAATGGTCGCTGACTGGAGGCTCGTCAATTCTGTATGCATACGGCTCAGACATCGTGGGCAACACGCAGGTTGTCCTTGTCCCGTACGGTTACGATTTCGGCTATGCTGAAATGAACATCACAGTTACCAATACGGCAGGATACTCCGTAACTGAAACATTCCAGGTGCATGTGCTCCCCAGGCCGCACTGGATAAACAGCCTTCCGCAGTACATCACTGTGCCTGCCAGCAGTTACTACTCGCTCAACCTGACATATTTCCTTGACTGTTCGCCATACCAGCCGACATCAATCTCTATCGGGACCAGCTCTCCCTATGTTTACGGCAACGGCCAGACCATCACTTACTTCTTCCCTTCAAGCACAATATCGAGCAGATATGCCGTCGTGCTCACAGCCACTGATCCGGACAACGTGAGCAGCAGCATTGTGCAGATAATATCCGTCAGCTCTTCATCCCCCCCGGCTGTGAACACTGCCGGTGCTCCTCCGTCCAGCCTGACGATAGACAGGGGTGGCAACGCCACCCTGGAATACCCTCTTGAAACCTATTTCATCTCGCAGAACACGCTGACCTTCGAAGCAGTCGCGTCCGGTGCTACAGCGTTCGTGGCCCAGGGAAACATACTCCACATATACACCCAGGCGGCGAGTTTTGTCTCCAACGGAACAGTGCTTGTCATGGCGAGGTCAACCGCAGGAGAATATGCCTTCCTCATGATAGACCTCAGGATAGTCTCGGTAGTCTCTCCCCCCTCAGTCCTTCCCCTCCCCGCAGTGTACGTGAGCTACAGCCCGACGGGCTCCTTCAACTATGCCCTTCCCCTGGCCGGGTACGTGACTGACACCTACGTGCCCCTGGACCAGGTCAGCGTCATAACCGATTCAGCATACATCTCCTTCAACGGGGGCAATTTCAGCCTCCTGTTCTCGATGCCTGCTGCTCCCGGGGGCGCCGGTAACTACACATCGCCATATTGGTACAACTCGACGGTTGTGTTTGTCGGCGGTCCGCTGCAGAGCCTCGACAGCGATTCAATTGCAGTTTCACTGAATATCCACGTCTCATCCCTCCCCCCGCCAGGCCCCAGGGCTGGAGCCGCCCTGCCCCGATTCATCACAATGGCGGAAAGTACTGTCTACTCCTCGCTTAACCTGTCGGACTACATCTCCTCGCCCGGCGGGGGCAGCATCACATACACGGCGTCTCAGGTGCAGAACATCACCGTATCTGTATCCGGAAGCGGTGATGTCACAATAGCCCCCGGAAGGTATTTCTACGGCAACGAGAGGGTATACTTCAAGGCGAATTCGGGCACCGGCTTCTACGTTTTCAGCATGCTTGTCATGGTCTATCCCGTCTATGTGCCGCCTGTGGTTTCACTGCCCTCAAGCATTTCACTTAACTCATCGACGACGGTGGTGAATCTTTCTGCATACATCGATAATCCAAACAACGAACCTCTTGTGATAAGGGCTGTCGGTAACGGTGTCACAGTCGTCGGCGACAACTTGCTCATCATGCTTCCGCAGGGAGTCTCGCAGGAGACTGTGACTGTGGTCGTCAGCACTTCTTTCGGGGCAGCGCAGACGAGGCAGGTAAGCCTGAGCCTTGTGAACCAGTTTCCAAGCATTTACGTCATTCTCTTCTATGCCCTGCTTCTGACCATGATCGCTGTTGGCGCAATGCTCACCTACCAGCGCCTGATACCCAAGGCATTCCAGCTGAATTCGCTCCTCCTCATACACAATGACGGCAGGCTTATAGCTCACAGCCACAGGCTCGATTACGGCGGAGTCGACAGGGACATACTGGTCGGGATGTTCACCGCTATACAGGACTTCGTGTCCACGTCCTTCCCTGAGATGGGAGAGACACAGGCGCTCAACAGGATAGAGTTCGGGAAATTCAGCATATTCGTCATCCGCGGTTTCAACGCATTCATGCTTGCAATCTACTCGGGGCAGCCCCCAAGGGGATGGCCGCAGCAGATGAGCGATGCCCTTGTGAGGATAGAGAGGACATACACGCTTTCCGACTGGGACGGCAGGCAGGAGAGCCTGCCTGGTTTATCGGACCGCCTCAACACGCTGTTCCGCGGGAGTTTCTCAGGCAGCGGCACCGAGGAGTGAAAAGAGCGGGCAGCACTTCAGCCGGTTTATTTTCCAGCATCTGTCACTTTCAGACATTGATACCCTGGTTAAAGCCTTTTAATACTCTGGCCAACGATGTTTTACGCAGGACAAACATGAGCAAGGAGCAAGCAGTTCTCAGCACGGCGTTCAGGTTCCTTACCGAACTCAAAAAGGGAGATATGGAATACGCGCTGGATGAGGGGCTTCTATTGCTCAGGCTGATGGCGGTAGAACCCGACGGGCTCGACAACACGACGATAGTTTTGCCTACTCCTCCCCCTCGCAAGGCGAATAATAGTCAAGTTGCCCCCTATGCTAGGTGAATACCACCACAGCCTGTCCTTGATTTTCTGCATGCACACATAAACGGCTGCGTGTTCGGGGCCGACCGCTTTTTGCCGAATCAGGCAATGGTCGCCTTGCTGATCACTACCTTTGTAAGCGGCCTGTCGTTCCTGTCCCTCTTCACCTTGCTGATCGCGTCAGCTACATCAAGGCCCTCAACGACGCGCCCGAACACGGGATGCTTCGAGTCAAGGAAGTTGTTGTCCACCACATTGATGAAAAACTGACTGCCCCCCGTATTGGGACCTGCGTTTGCCATCGATATTGTCCCCCTTGCATTCCTGTTTCCGGATCTGAATTCGTCTTTTATCGAGTAACCTGGACCTCCCATTCCTGTTCCTGTCGGGTCCCCTCCCTGTATCATGAAGCCCGGGATTACCCTGTGGAATATTACTCCATTGTAGAATCCCTGTTCCACAAGTTTGCGGAAATTCCCCGCAGTAACGGGCATCTCTTTTTCAAAAAGCTCGATCTTAATTTTTCCCATGCTTGTTTCAAGCAGCGCATTTGCCATTGGAATCGGCATGCAATCAGGAAACAACTATCTAAATCAATGCAGTGCCGGGCAGCCGGCCGTCATTGTGTTTATCTGATTTCTGCAACCTCTGGCCATTTGCATCAGTTGCAAGACTGATATTGATATTATATCATTTTAATACTCAGGTGCTGGCTAAGGAACTCAGGGACAGGAATGAGCAAGGAGCAAGCAGTTCTCAGCACGGCGTTCAGGTTCCTTACCGAACTCAAAAAGGGAGATATGGAATACGCGCTGGATGAGGGGCTTCTATTGCTCAGGCTGATGGCGGTAGAACCCGACGGGCTCGACAACACGACGATAGTTTTGCCTACTCCTCCCCCTCGCAAGGCGAATAATAGTCAAGTTGCCCCCTATGCTAGGTGAATACCACCACAGCCTGTCCTCTCAATTCTGCAGTGCAGCCCTTCAACCCTCCATTGAGGCGGCGTTTGCCGTCGGTATAATATCAGCCGGCAGGTTATACCACGGAAGATGTGCATATTATCTGACGGCGACATAACAGCCATGACAGGCAGCGGACTGCTCATCGCCGAGAACTACGATGCAGCGTCGTTGACGCCCAACGGTTACGACCTCAGGATTTCGGCCATTCAGATAGGAGACGAGGACAGTCTTCCGGCCGAGGAGGTGCAAATTCCCGCGGGAAGATGGTTTGCCATTTCCACAATGGAGAAGCTGAAACTGCCCGGCAATGTGACAGGGCAGCTCTGGATCAGGAGCACATACGCCCGCAAGGGGATAATAGCAAGTTTTGGAAAGGTGGATGCAGGATTCGTCGGAGTGCTGACTCTCACGGGCTTCAACGCATCCTCCAGGGCGCTGAGCCTCGCCAAGGGCACAAGGTTCGTCCAGATTGTTTTCGAGAAAATGTGCTCCTCTTCGGAGAACGGCTACGGAGAAAGGTCAGGGAATTACCAGGGGCAGGACAGGCTGACGCTCGAACCTCTCAGGAAATGATCTTTCTCAGGCTGAAGTGATATATTCCCTGCACCGGGGAATAGCTTTTCACCTTCCTGCGGGATTGCGAATCGAGGCCCAGCCGATGGAAGAACTCTTTCCTTCCTGCAACGGCAGAATCCTCGAGCAGTTCGTAGTAATCTATTGCCCCGTCCTCAAGAAGCAGCCCGGCCGCATGCTCCAGGAATTCAGAGGAGCGTGAAGGAAGGTTCATTATGATCCTGTCGAACTTTTCGCCCGTGAATCCCGAGGCATCGCGCATGTGTCCCTCAACGTTGCCCAGATTGTTCATGGCAGCATTCTCCTTCAGGTACGAGACCGCATAGGGATTTATGTCGAGCGACACGACATGTCCCAGTCGCGCTTTCCTTGCCGCGTGCAGCGAAAAGGGGCCGACTCCCGCGAACATGTCAAGTATTTTCTCCCCGGGCAGAATCGAGGAAGAGACCTTTCGTCTCTCGGACGCAAGCCTGGGCGAATAGAAAGTCTTTGCAACGTCGAGCCTGAACCTCAGTCCGTACTCGACTACGACCGTTTCAGTCTCACCTGTTCCTGCCACGGCTCTCACCGATCTTGTCCTGAGCTCGCCTGACACACCGCTGTCAACAAACACGCTGTCCAGTGAGGGATTTGCCTTCAGGATTGCTTCACCCAGCTCAATCTCGTGTCCTTCAAGCTCCTTCGGGAGCTTGAGCAGCGCCTTGGTTCCCATGACGTCAAACGACGAAGGCAGGTGCTTCTTCAGTTCGTCGGGCACCCTTGCCTGCTCCCTGTAGCCTTCCTTCATTTTCTTTTCGGCGAAATCTGCAAGACACTGTTCACCCTGAAAAGGCCCTGCAGGATAATCTGTCACGGGCAGCACAACTGTGGTGCCGTCTGTGAATATTCTCAGCGCCCTGTCAAGCAGACCGAGACTTGCCAGGCGTCTCCTTGCTTCCTCTGCCTGGCCCGGCGATATTCTAATGCCCTTGGAGCGCATGGACGGTCGATAAGATGGGCACTCTTGTATTTGTGGGTGCGGGGCTGGGCGGTGCGCCTTCGATGAGCTTCGAGGCAATCGAGGCGATTAGAAAGTCAAACAGCGTTTTTCTGGAGACTTACACTACCTTTGTCGAGCCGTCATTTGTGACAGATATCGGAAAGATGACGGGAAAGCATGTCATGAATATTGGAAGGGCCGAGGTTGAGAAGGGGGAGGCAGTACTGTCCGCGGCGGAAAGAGGGACCGCTTCCCTCATTGTGGGCGGTGAATCAATGTCCGCAACAACCCATGTGTCTCTCAGGCTCGAGGCGGCAAAGCGTGGAATTGACACAAAGGTGATATTCGGCCCTTCAATCTTCACCGCAGCCCCATCCCTGCTTGGTCTCCATCAGTACAAGTTCGGCAGGACCGTTTCAATCCCCAGGTTCGGTCCCAATTTCAGGCCAATCAGCCCTTTTGAGCTGATTGAATACAACATGAGGGAAAGGGCCCACACGCTTGCTCTCCTCGACGTCGACGCCGAACATGGGTATTTCATGTCGCCCGGTGAGGCGTTCGATGAAATAACCGGATACGGCAGTGAGCGTGGCTCTGATATTCTCACAGACAATGCTTTTGCATGCACAGTCTCCAGGGCGGGCAGGCCCGACTGCTTGGTCCTGTCGGGCAGGATAGGCAGGCTCAAAATCGCTGATTTTGGCAGCCCCCCGCACTGCATTGTCATCCCCGCAAGGCTTCACTTCCAGGAGGCCGATGCGCTGATGGTGTTTGCCGGAGCCGACAGGCGCGATATCGCAGGGCTTGTCGACTGAGCGTGGTGCTGCGCAGGGCAAAGCAGGCCTGCAGGCGCTCATTACCGGCAATCAGTCAGAAAAATCCAAGCGCCCCTATCCTGTTCTGTCCCTCCTGCATCCCGCCCTTGACCCAGACCGTGACCCTGCAGCTGCTGATCTGCCTTGCCACCTCATTCCCGAGCCTCTCGGCGCTGTCATCCATGCCGGTGTTCATGCTGAGGAACAGGTTGAGTTCCTTCAGGTGCTTTGTGTTCTCCCCTATCTCGGAAAGAATCGAATGCGCTCCCTTTCTTTCCCAGTCGAGGCCCGAAGTGTGGCTGACGGCATATATTCCCCTCCGCCTCGTTCTGCGCAGCCCGTCAATGAAGTCGGCGTCTGCGTATTGCATTATCTCCTCAATCGGAGAGAGCACTATCCTGTTCATTATTGCCAGGGCCCTCGTTATCCTCACATTCGACATTGTATGGCTGATTATGTTGTTCTCGAACGGCACCGTCACGTTGGCTGCGGATGCAAGTGCCTCGAGCGACTTTCTCGCGGATGCCCTGCGCACCGGCCCCTCAACATCAAATGGAAGCGCAACGGAGGCGATAACAGTCTTGCCGGAAGCCCTTGCCGCCCTGGCGACTGCGGATGAAGCGACTCCTCCCGCAAAGCCCCCCATGCCTGCGACGATGAAAACGACATCCACCGCCTCAATCTCCTTCCTGACCCTGGCATAGAATGGAGGATTGGCTGATGCAATGAGCGAAAAATCAGTCTCCGCCACCGAAATGGCGCTCCTGTCCAGGCGAATGTCTGCCTCGACGCTGTCGACAGTTATCTTTCTCTTCCCTGATGCAGAGGCAAGTATGTTTTTTCCCGCTCCCCCGCATCCTACAAGAAGGGAGGAGGGCTCTGTTGCCCTTTCTTCGCGTACTGCAACGGGAGGCATCGGACAATGAACGAGCAGCCGTAAAAATAGGTTTCCTGCCCCGGCTGCTCAAGATCCGCCGCGGCGATCAAGCTTATCAGGAATGAAACTCTTGAGTTTATGGTTTATAAGCGGTTTCTGACCATCAGTAACACTGTTTGACGTGACAGTTGGATACACCGGGATTGCCATTCTCTTCGCCGTGGCGGCAGTTGTGAGCATTCTGTTCAAGAAGCTCAGGCAGCCGCTCATTCTAGGTTACATCATAGCCGGTGTGCTTGCCGCCCCATTCCTGTCGGCCGACAGCAACATAATCTCTCTCATTTCCGACCTTGGCATAACTCTCCTTGCCTTCACGATGGGAATGGAGCTGAGCCTGAGGGGACTGAGGGAACTTGGCCACAGGATAATACTCGCCGGAATAGCCGAGCTGGCAATAATGATTCCAGCTGGCTACATGGTCGCAATTGTCTTCGGCTGGTCCAGAATGACGGCCATCTTTTTCGCGTCCGCTTTCGCACTCACGAGCACTACAATTGTGATGAAGACAATGAGGGATTCGCGTGAAAGCCTCAGGTCCTATTCCGACATACTCATCGGCCTGCTCGTCGTGGAGGATCTGCTCACTGTCGTGATGCTTGCCGTCCTTTCAGCCCTTGGAACGCAGAAGGCAATAGTGCCCCTGCAGATAGCGGAACTTGTTGCTGCGCTCGTACTGTTTGCAAGCGTCAGCCTGATACTTGCAATAAGCATACTGCCAAAGGCAATCAACAGGATATCGGACATGGGCAACGACGAAATACTGATGATCGTCGCACTCGGCTTCTGTTTCTCTCTCGCCCTCTTTGCCCAGGAGCTTGGTTTCTCATTCGTCATAGGCGCATTCATCGTCGGCGTAGCTGTCGCCGAGTCGGACCACAAGGAGAGGATACAGCAGAAGATGACTCCCATACGCGACGTGTTCCTCGCCGTCTTCTTCGTTTCCATAGGCACGCTCATACAGACTTCCTTCGTTCTTCAGCTTCTGCCGTATGCAATTGCCCTCGGCGCGCTGTTCGTTGTATGGAAGCTTGTGTCTGTTGCAATAGGCTTCACAACCATGGGGTTTACCTCAAAGAATGCAATCTACGTCGGCATAGGCGCAGGAGCGATGGGTGAATTTTCGTTCGTAATCGGCAGACTCGGTCTTCAGGTTGGTGTATTCACCGGTCAGATTTACACCCTCATCGTCCTGATATCTGCAGTTACAATAGTGATACTTCCGCAGGCAGTCAGGAAAAACGATTCAATATACTCCTTCGTGCAGAGGAAATCTCCGAAGGGAGTCAGGCTGTACTCGATGGCGATCAGGCGGTTCGGAGACCAGCTTATGAGCCAGTCCGGCAAGCCCAGGAGGATGAAGAATTCTTCAAAGAACATGATTCTTGCACTGATTCTCAACGTTCTTGTCATTGCGTCAATTCTCATACTCACCTCACTATTCGTAGGGAACTCGAATTTCCTCATGACCAAGCTGGGTATCGAGTACGGGCTCCTGTATCTCGGCTACACCTGTGCAATCATACTGCTCCTCTATGCCTCGTTCAACACCGTTGTTGCGGAAAAGGACAGGTTCTTCGTCGAAAAGGACATGAAGTCTGATTTCACCTCGAGGCTGCTGGGCAGGCTTACCCAGGCGGTATATGCCGCGCTCGGCATTTTCATTGTCATTTCCACCCTCCAGCCGCTGATGTATTACCAGCCGGTGATAGGGTATGCAGCAATCGCATCGATTGCGGTCATTGCATTTGTGCTGTGGAGAGGGCTGGAGGACATAACGCTCACAATATCCAATTCTCCGTCTGCCAAGACCGAAGTCCAGTCGAAGAGCGATACGGATTTCCTGCTTGAGTTCATGAAGGGATGAAAAAGCGTCGAATCGCCTTCCTCCCGCAGTCATTAAATGAAATTGCCAAGCCTGGACTGGTCCATTATCCTTATCTCCTTGTGCTGGTGCTCTATGCCAAGCATCTCCATCAGCTCTATGGCGTTCTTTGCTGCCTTTGCACGGCCGTGGTTGTTGAAGTAAATCCTCGTGATGTCGCTCCTTTCCTCGATTGCCCTTATCCTCGGAACCCACTCCTCAAGCTGCCCCCTGGAGTAGAGGTAGTCGTATCTGTTTATCCTCAGGTCGTCATCGTCCGTCCTGCCGTACCATATGTCGCTGTTCCTGCCGTGGAATCTCACATAGGCTGCCCTGGATGTAAGCACGGCCGTTGAGGGGAAGGCGGGGCTGTCCACTATCACCGCGGCGAAATCCGACGAACCGAGAAGGTCCAGCGCCTCTCCCCTCAGCTCGCCTTTCTCCAGCCAGCTCCGGCTCCTGAACTCAACCGCATACTGCACATTGCCCATGCTTACTGCTTCCATTGTGCGCGCAAGCACCCCCACGTTCCCTGCCGTGAATCCGAACTGCGGCGGGAGCTGAACGAGGACTGCGCCAAGCCTTCCTGCATCCTGAAGCGGGGAGATGCAGTTCTGCCTGAATGCAGCAAAGTCGGAAGCTATCCCCGCCATATCCCCCGACTGCATCTTCCCGTGTGTGATCGTCCCGGGGAGCTTAAGCGAAAACTCAAACATGCCGGCATCCCTGGTCTTGCTTATCCATGCATCCACCGTACCGCGTGGAGGAAGGGAGTAGAAGGTGCTGTTCACCTCGGCAGTCCTGAAGTAGGTGGCATAGTAGCGCAGCCAGTCCGAATGGCGCTGAGATAGCTCACGTGGATAGAACCGGTCCACCCAGTCTGTATAGGACCAGCCGCTGCAGCCGGTCAGTATCATTCTGGATGAGTATTCCGGCTGAAGATAGTTAAGCCTTTACAGGACTTGACCGGAAAGGCGCTGAATTGCTTATATCGGTGCAGGTCATTTACTGATCGTCACCGGCCGGCAGTGGCTGATACGTGATGTCATTCAGACGCCGGCGACTACAGTGCATCGTGAATGGGTCCCTCCTTGACCGGGGCGTGCTGTCCTTTGGATGACAGGAGACCAACCCCGGTGCACAACATCCCGGCATGGGTCAGGATCGGGAGTGCGCCGAGCGTTCTGTGAACGACTCTGTTAATGCCGGGACACATCCTATCAGCTGAACATTGACTGTGTCTGCTCGCGCATGAATTGTGCCAGGTAGTAGAGCCCGCCGGCTCCCTTGCCAGTCGAACCGCTCATCTTCCATCCGACAAACGGCTGTGCGCCCACCATTGCGCCGGTGGTTGCGCCTCCCTGCTTGTTAGAGTAGCAGACACCCGCCTGTATGCTGCTGAAGAACTCCTCCAGTTCCTTCTGGTCGCTGGAGAATATGCCCGAAGTGAGGCCGTAATCGACCGAATTGGCAATTTCCAGACCCTCGTCCAGCGTGTCAATCTCGCCGACAACCAGGAAGGGCAGGAAGAGCTCTTCCGTGAAGAGCCTGTTGTCGAACGGAAGCCCGTCAACCACTGTCGGTTCAACGAAGTTCCCCCTTGCAAAGGCGCCATCCCTCAGCACTCTCCCTCCAGCAAGCACCTTACCTGACTCGTTCGCGTCGAGAACAGCTGCCTCGTACTTTGACACTGCTTCAGAAGTAATCAGTGGCCCAAGGTAAGTGTCCTTCACTGTCGGGTCTCCTATCCTTATGGTCTTCGTGAATGCGACAAGCTTCTTCACAAACTCGTTCTTCAGTTTTGAGTTTACAAGCACTCTTGAGGCCGCGCTGCACTTCTGCCCGCCGTACCCGAATGCCGCCTTGGCCGTTCCTTCAACTGCCTTGTCAACATCCGCCTTCGCTGTGACAATGACCACGTTCTTTCCTCCCAGTTCGGCTATGAAGGGCTTGAATGTCTTCTCTGTGAACCTGCGCATTGAGCTCAGCCCCACCTCCCTCGAACCAGTGAAGGCGATGCCGGCGACCCCGCCGTTCGTCACAAGCTCGTTTCCGACCGTTCCACCGGGGCCCGTTATGAAATTCAGGACGCCCGCCGGGAGTCCGGCCTCCCTGTAGATTTCATGCAGCATGTATGAGAGCGTGGGAGTGGTGCTTGCCGGCTTGAGTACAGCCGTGTTTCCCGTGATAATCGCACCCGTGCTCATTCCCGTGGAAATTGCCAGCGGGAAGTTGAATGGGGAAATAACGCCCCACACGCCATACGGCTTGAGAACGCTGACATTGCTTTCGACCGCGGAGGAAGAACCCATCTGCAGCCTGTATCCCTTGTTGATCGTCATCAGTTCGGAATAGTATCTCATGAAGTCAATTGCCTCGTCTACATCCGCAACCGATTCGTACCTGTTTTTGCCGTTTTCTATCGACATTAGTGCGGCAAGCTCGAACTTCCTCTTCTCCGCTATTTCTGCCGCCCTCAGCACCACAGCCACCCTCTTCTTGTAATCTGTCCTGCTCCACTTGTCGAACGAGGCGGAGGCTGCCTCGACTGCCATAGCTACCTCCTTCTTTGAGCTGTTCTGGAATGCTCCAACAACCACATTCCTGTCGGAAGGAGACCTGACCTCAAAGGTGCTGGTTGATGTCACACCCTTTCCGCCAATGAAAAGCGTGTGGGAGGCCCCCAGTCCTTTCCTCACATTCGCGACAGCCTGGTCGTACATTGAATGAAATTCTTTTTCCTTGCCTGCATTCTTCATCCTTGAAAAGGTGTTCTCATTTTCAAACGTCATTGTCGCACATCCTTCTGCATTGTCCCTTTATTCATTACACTTTCTCCTTTTTCCTGTTTTCCGCCCTTAAAGGTCCGGAATAGGAACTCTTGCCCGGAGGCAGGGCCGAGACGACATCGTCCTTTGCGACACCCAGCTTCGATGCAAGCTCTGCAGCTATTGTTTCCTTCGTCTTGTCTCCCGGGACAAGCCTGTAGTAGAAGTCGGAGTTTGCGGCCAGCGCCCTCACGGGCGCACACTGCAGCCTCTTCTCGCCCGAATAGTCCACAATCCCCAGTCCAAGTTCCAGATTCAGCTTGTTGAAGTAGTTTCTTTTGCCGCGAATAATGAATGCTCCCCGGGGCAGGAATTCGCCAGACTCCGGCGTCTTGCTCACCTGGTCAGGCATGACCCAGTAAGCCGATGCTGCGCCGATCTGGGCATTCCACGCCCTTGAGAAACAGAGCGCAAACGAGCATGCCTCCTCAAGTGTGTCCTCCCCGCTGCCCTCCGCCCACTTTACAACAACGCTCGGGGCACCATAGACGTCTGCATGCGCGTATCTGTCGTGGTCAGACATGTGTTTTGAAACTAGGCTGTCGTTGCTTCTGGCATCCCTGCCTGCGATCACAAGAGTTCCGTCGCTGCTGACGAACCACCTGTAGCCGTCGAACCAGAACTTCTTGCCTTTCTTCCTTATCTCGGGTGCCTTTGCTTTCTGCGCGCCCTGTGCCTTTCTCGACGAAATCTCCTCAAGTGCCTCCTCTGCCCTCTTCACCTTCCTGTCCAGTTCCTTGGCCGCATCGTAAATAGAGGATGCTACCCTGTTTATGTCATCGGAAGGGTTGAGCGTTATTTCCACATCTTCAATTTTCAGGGTGCATGTGCCATCCCTGTTCCTCGTGTATGGTCTGGCAGCCTGATTGCCTGTCTTTATTGAACCGAGCATTGAACGGAAGCCTTCGTAGTCTGCGTATATCGAATCTGCGAACTCCCGCGTGACAGCCATTTCATGCCTGAACCTGCCTATGGCCTCCTTCTGCTTCTCGACAAGCTTTGCCGTCCTCACTTCCTCAGGTGTGGTTTCCTCGACAGGTCTGTTTCTTATAAATTCAAGAACGCACTCGCTCAATGAACCGAATCTCTTCTTCTCAAGGTGATCGAAGACAGTGAACGGCACAGGAGTAAACTGGACAGCTTTTCCATCATCATAGTAGACCACCGGCTCGGGCGCGGCGGCCGCCCTTGAAGTGATTTCGATTATTGCGTTGCGAATTGCCTCCCAGTCGGCTCGGCTGACTTCCTCCGGTCTTGTCTGATACTTCACTCCTGTCCTTGTGCACACTTCCTCTGCAAGATCCCCTCCAAGGCCGATGACGGTTGCAAGCGTCCTCACGACGTCCCCTTTTGAATTCATTACGGTTGAAAGGAAATCGTCGAAACCGGCCCTCAGGACATCAAACCTCAGCGAAGGAAGGCTGTATTGCGAACCTGGAAAGATATCGTGTCCTTTTCTCTTCTCATATCTGCTGGCCGAGACAACTTTCCCAGATTCGACCAGAATGAAATTGCCTTTGCCCATGAGTTCTATTGAAGCAATCATCCCTTCGGGCCTGGAGAATTCGAGTGTTATCAGCCTGTCAAAACCGTGCTGCCTTACCTCCTTCACCCTGGAATTGTCAAGCCTTCTGCGTACGGTCGAAGCCAGAGGTCCTATCGCCGCCCCCTCGCTCTTTTCGAGCGGATCGCTCAGAAACACAAACAGTTGGTCATAGACAACAAGTTCCTTCTTTCCACTTTCAGTGCTGAAGCGGACCGAAAACGGGTTTCCGCCAAACGCCTTGTCAACGTATCCCCCGGCAAGTGCGGACATTTCCCCCCTGAGGGAGAGCACATCTAGGGAAGTCATCGAATTCTTCGTCTTTTCCACTCAGATCAACAAATGATTTGCGAACTGGTATACGATTATTTGCCGTGACTCATGCCAGAATCTCCGAAAATTTAATAGGCATGTTGAAGTTGCCCTTCTTTGCGCCACTGTAGCTTAGTGGTAGCGCATAATGCGCCCCTAAATAGCGACGCCTTGGTATGATTCACAAAAAGGCGTAGGTCGAGGGTTCAACTCCCTCCAGTGGCTTCACTGTTAAGTTGCGGATTGCCTGGGAAAATGGACTTTGCCTAGTGGCTGCAGCCCGCGGTGCAATCTGATTTAAGAACCGGATGCGCTTAACATCCGTGCAGGACGCCCGCCCCGGCGGGCAAACAGCCCCGCAATGCCCGAATGAGTGATTTGTATGGAAGTCAGCGGTTCCAGATTCCTTGTTTTCAGGAGCGGATTGGAACACTTCTTTTCGCCGCCGTTTGACACGATATCAAAGGCGGAGGAAGCCGTACTCAAGTCCTTCCCATACAACATAACCCACCTGACACTTCCGCTGAACATCGAGGAGACAAGGGTTGAATTTGAGGGCTGGAAGAATGAGCGCATTTTGCAGCGGCTTCCTGACGAGGCAGTCTTTGTCATTGAACAGAGATTCATGCACGGCGGCCTGATGCTGAGAAGGGTTGGTGTCATCTGTCTCGTCAGGGTATTCCCGCTGTCAGCCGACATAAAGCCGCATGAACTCACTTTTCCAGGACCGCGAAAAGGAAGACACAGCCTGATGGCGGCCCTCGGCTGTCAGCCTGAACCGATATTCCTCATAACCCCTGCGAAGGGGCTGTCTCCCTCACTGGAAGAGATACTTCGGTCAGGAAAGAAGATGATGATATTCGAAGAGCCCGCGGGTGTGACAAACACAATTTATGTTGCAGACTCGCCAGATGCTCTCGGGAGGCTTAGGAATGCGCTTGAAGGAGAAAGCGCAATTGTTGCAGACGGGCATCACAGACTCGCCGCGGTGAGGGAAATAGCCGAGGAGCATTCAGCGCAGGGTGACCCGCGCTGGAACTACGTTCTCGCCTACGTGACTTCCACGGGAAGCGACGGGCTGCTGATCGGCGGGATACACAGGGTCGTGAGGGCGCCCCAGGGCAGGGAATTCTCCATTTCGGACATCAGGGAATACTTCGACCTTGCCGATTCTCCACCTGGCACGGGAAAGGGCGAAATTGTGGTATACGACGGCAGGATGAGGTACGCCACACCTAACAGGGCAGCTCTTTCGCTTGATGAGAAAGTCGACTTCAGTATCGCGCCTGACGTAGTCAACAGTTTAATTTTCAGGAAATGCCTCAAAATGACCGATGCCGAAATTGAGTCTCTGGTCACGTACACTCATGATGCAGATTTCGCCAGGAGTGCAGTGGATGAGGGCAGCGCTTCTTTTTCCATCCTTCTCCCGGATTGGGATCCGGAGGAGTTTGCAAGGAAGGTATCGGGCGGACAGCTGCTTCCGCAGAAATCTACATTCTTCTATCCAAAAGTCCCTTCGGGCATAGCGCTCTTTGAGCCGGGAATGGAACAGGGCGGCTGATTCCTGCCACTGGCCTTTTCTCAGGGCAATTCAGGACTGGCTTTGCACCGCACTTTATGCAGTCGGCAGGCGCCTGCAGTTTTCACTTTTGACGCATTCTCACTGTTCCAGGGCCCTGTTTGAACCGAAAGTGACCTTTCGATTGTTTTCCAAACAAGCAATAAAAAGCTTTTTAGTGCTGAATGCATCGAGAAACTGAACACACGATGGAAGAGTCTCTGGCCCGCAAATCGCTCCTGAGCACGGTGATGAACCTCCTCGGAGCAGTCATAGCCTATGCAGGTTTCTTCTTCATAGCGAGGCTGTGGCCCGGCGGACCCGTCGCTGGTGAGACAATCATAGGTCTGATTACATTCAGCACGGGGTACGTTTCCGTCTTCCTGCCGGTGTCCAGGCTGGGATTTGCCACCGCACACACAAAGAAGGTGTCGGAGGGGGCAGACCTTGCGGAGTGCAATGGCGCTTTCATGCTGATTACCGCGGTTCTTTCCCTTGCAATGATTGTCATAGTGTTCGCCTCCCTTTTCCTGTGGGTATACCTCTTCCACAAGGGTTTCCAGACACAGAACGAGGTCGCGGCCATCTGGATAATGCTCGGATACACTGTGTTGGTTGCCGTGTCAGGCATTCCCGTGACGACATTCAATGCCAGACGTGAGATCATGAAGGGGCAGCTCGGGACCTTCATGGGGCACATAGTAAGGGTCATTGCCATCATTGTCGTCGTTGTCGCAAGCCTTGCGTCCCTTGACATAATATGGGCATACTTCCTTGGCGCGCTCGCCTCCCTCATAACTTCAATTGTCTACTTCAGGAACTACCCGATAAAGTGGCCAAGCAGAAGCATAATAAGCGAATACAGGAAATTCGCAGACCCGCTTTTATTCCCATCTCTGATTTCACCACTCCCGATAAGTCTAGCCCCCGTGCTGATTCAGCTCTTCTGGTTCAGCGATTTCTCTGCAACAGGTTATTTCGGCTCTGCATACAGGATAGTCGTTGTCCTGGCCACGCTGGGAACAAGTGTAGGGAGCGTCATCTTCCCCAAGCTTTCTGAGCTGCACAGCCAGGGCAAGGGGATGGAGATAATTGAGCGGACAGCAAACTCCGAGAAGCTGGTCTCGTTTGTTCTCGCACCCTTCACCTTTTTTGTTGTCATCTATGCGAGCGGCGTGATTTACGTGCTCCTGGCAAAGAACTTCCTCCCTGCTGTCCCGACAATGATGGCCCTCGCCATTTACATCTACATTCTTGGCGTTACTTCACCCAAGAGCAGCCTCATCCCTGCCCTCAACAGGCCGCGCCTTTCGGGAGCAATATCAATCATGTCCTCGATTGTGACAATTGCCCTCCTCCTCATACTAATACCGACATCGATTTTCAAATTCAAGCTTTTCGGGCTCAAGGAATACGGCGCTGCGATAGCGCTTGCAGCCGGTGCGGCAATTGCATACGTTGCAACAAATTACTACTCAAACAGAATAGCGGGGACAAAATTCGAATTCAGGATACTGGCATATCCCGTGGTGTCCATCGTCGCATGCCTTGCATTCATGCCTCTCACTTCCGTCTTTCCTGTCCTTGAATGGACATGGTACTTAGGGCTGATGTTTGCCCTCGGCTCTGTATTGCTTTATGTGCTTCTCTGCCTCCTGCTGCGAATCATAAAAATGGACGACATAAAGCTGCTTGTGGATTCCGTCAATCCCTTTGCAATGCACCGTTACATAGCATCCGAGCTCTCGACCACATTCCAGGACGAAATCAAGTGAATCTGCGCACCATTGCTGCTCAATTGCTCAGAAATATTCCCAGACGGTCTCCTCTTCGAGCCCCAGCCTTTTCACCCACTCCACAGCCGCGTTGAGGCATTCGGTCGGAACAAGCAGCCTGTAGTCATGGCCCTCGGCCTTCACCATCACAAGCGAGGTCAGGCGCTCTTCCGCTTCAATGGAACGGAGTGACTCGCACGTTTCCACCTGCACAACAACGCCTATTCCCTTTTCATTGAATCCGATCAGGTCAGGTGTAACGCCGTTTACCTTCCCAGGCTGCGTTTCGCCCTCAATCAGCGCCGCCACTGCGTGAAATCCTTCGTTCTTCAGCGTGGCAAACATGCTTTTTCTCATTTCCGTTGTCTGTGATTCATCTGTCATTGCTTGGAGCCACCATGCGGCTGCTGCTACAAATGAGCAGCCTAGCCTGTCCTGTTGATATAGTCTTCTCTCCTGACAATGTTGTGCGGTGTTTTCCCCGATGCAAACCTGACTATGTTTTCGAACGCCCTTGACACAACGTAATCGCTCATCCCTTCCACGATTCCGGAGTTGTGCGGGGACCCAATGACATTGGGAAGGGACATGAAATCGAGGTTTCCTGAAAACTTCTGGTCGCGCCTCGGTTCGTGCCACCAGGCGTCTATTCCCGCATAAAAGGAGGGATTCTCTTTCAGGTGCTCGTACAGGTCCCGCTCCACGATAATGTGAGCACGCGCCACATTCACAAGAATTGCGTCATGCTTCATCAGGGACAGCTTTTGCTTGTCTATGAGGCCGTTTGTCTCCCTGTTCAGTGGAATGGCCACAACGACTGCATCCGACTTCGAAAGCATGTCATCAAGTTTCCCGAGGTCACCATGATAATCGCATGTCGCTGCATCTGACTCGTTTCTCGAAATCCCGTACACCTTCATGCCGAGGCACCTGCCCACAGCGGCCACTGCCTTCCCTATGCCTCCATAGCCAAGGACGCCCAGCACCTTCCCTCTCAGTTCCACCGTCCTCGTTTCCTGGTCGAACTGTCCGGATATCATCTTCAATTCATTGAGCTTGAGCCTCTTTGCAAGCCCGAGTACCATTGCGAAGGTGTGCTCGGCGATTGGGGCTGAAAAAGCGCCTGCATTGCTGCACACAGTGACTTCAGGGGGTATTGAGTCGAAGGGCACCCGGTCAACTCCGGCAGATATGGTCTGCATCATTCTGAGTTTCCTGGCGCTTGCAACATTGTCGGCAATCCTGCGCTGGTCGCCGAAGCTCTGAAGGAGCGCCTCGCACTCGTTTTTCTGGTCAGGAGTCGCCTCATCAACGAAGAATACTTCGATCCCGCTCCTCCTCATAGTTTCAGTCAGGAGGCCTTTCCTTTCAGTGTTCAAGCCGACGTCGACAAGCAGCTTCATCAAATCACTCCTTCTTCTTGATTGCCTTGCCAGCCCGGACATCGGTCCGGACCCGTGCATGAAACGTTCCAATACCATTAAGTTTTTGTCGAGCATGAAGTTGCGATGGACTCATCGGTCGTCATGCGACACCTGAACAGGGTGTTTCCGGGAGATATTCTGGATCTTCTCTCCGAACTGCCGGACGGATCCGTCGACATGGTCTACGGCGACCCCGACTACAACGTGGGAGTAAAATACGGCTCCAGAGTGTACACCAGGTCGTTTGAGGATTACATCGGCTGGTACACCATTCTCGCCAAAGAATCACTGCGCGTAATGAAAGACGACGGGAACATGTTTCTCATAAACTACCCGAAGCAGAATTCGTACCTCAGAGTGGGATACCTTGACAGGGTCTGCTACGATGTGCATGACTACTCGTGGGTGTTCAACACAAACGTGGGGCACAGCCCCAGACGGTTCACAACAGCCCACAGGAGCATACTTCACTGCAGGAAGAGCAGGAACAACAGGTTCTTCAAGGACCAGGTGGCGCAGCCGTACAAGAACCCTACAGACAGGAGAATAATCGGGAATATAAACAACGGCTCGCACGGACGAATGCCGTACGACTGGTTCTATTTCGACATTGTCAAGAATGTCAGCAGGGAAAAGACATTCCATTCGTGCCAGATTCCGCAGAAACTGTCATCCCTTCTCATTTCCGCATCAACGAGGGAAAACGACACTGTGCTGATATTGTTTGGAGGCAGCGGTTCAGAGATAGAGGTCTGCAGGCAACTGAAGAGGAATTACATCTCCGCCGAGATAGACCGGAAGTATTATGACCTGATTATGGAAAGGATGAATGGATATGGGGGGAAGAAGCGCGGTCGAATGGCGGAAAGGATTTCTGTCGATTCAAGGCAGTGACAGCAGATTCTGCCCACAGTCGAGAAACAGAGTCAGATCGGCACTAATCGGTCAACTCAAGAATATTTTTAAAAGCAGGCTGCAGTCTGCTTGTTGAGGCTGCACAACCAAGGATGCTCAAATGGTCACATTCCTACATACGGCGGACTGGCAGGTGGGCGCTTCCTCCACCATGGCGGGGACAAGTTCGAGGGAATTGAGGAGAAACAGGCTCAAAGCCGTAAAGAGGATCGGCCGGGAAGCAGTCGAACGGCATGTGGATTTCATGATAGTAGCAGGGGACATGTTCGAAAACCATGATGTCGACGATCTGCTTGTAAGTGAAGTTGTCGGTGTGCTGAACAGCATCGCCCCCATCCCCGTTTTCATAATACCTGGTAACCATGACTTTTCCGGTCATGGGTGCGTATGGGAAAGGAAGAGCTGGAAAAGCGTGGGCAGCCATGTCATGCTTCTTGCAGAGCAGGAAGAGATTTCGGCGAACGAGGTCACCGTCATTTATCCTTGCCCTGTCCACCAGAAGAGGAGCGGCATAGATCCCACCGCATGGATTCCTGCAAGGGGTGCGGGAGACCTCCGGCTGAGGATCGGTGTCGCGCATGGTTCCCTCGATACTATTTCAGTTTCGGCAAACTTCCCCATTGACGGCAAAAGGGCCGAAAAGGCGGCTCTGGATTATCTCGCTCTGGGAGACTGGCATGGTGTGAAAATTGACGGCAGGACAGCCTACTCAGGGACTCCTGAACAGACGAATTTTGGCGAGGAGAGGACTGGAAACGTCCTGATTGTAACCCTGAAGGCAGGGGCCATGCCTGAAATCGAGGCAGTTCGTGTCGGAGAGACGAGGTGGCTGGATCTGAGCCGGGACATCAGGGAGTCGAGCGACGTGGCCCAGCTCGAAAAAGAACTCAAGGAACCGGGCAACCCGGCTTCCTGCATTTTTCGTGTCAGGACAAGGCTGCTGACCGATGAGGTGCGGCTTATAGACGGGCTTCGCATTCTGAGGCATTCGCTCGGGGAGGAAGCGCTCTTTCTCGACTGGCCGGAGGAGTGCATTCGGCCGATTACACTGGATGCGCAAAGCATTCCCTCCGGTCTTCTCTCCGATGCTGAGATGCTTCTTGCGGCCCCCGCCGCAGGGACTCGGCCTGACGGTGCCGGGGCCGGCACACGTGACTACACTGCTGAGGAAGTCGCGGAGGCGAGATACCTGCTCAGGGATTATCTTAGGAGAACTGACAGATGATCGTGGAGGAAATATCGCTTGAGCACTGGCGCGGTTTTGGCCAGAGGCATTCTTTTTCATTCGGCAGCGGGCTCAACTTGCTTGCAGGTGAAAACGAGGCGGGAAAATCAACCCTCTTCGAGGCTCTCTGGAGAGTCCTGTTTGACAGGCACAATTCGACCGCAGCGGAAATAAGGGACATGCAGACTGAAGGCACATCTCTACCACCGACTGCTTCCGTTGTTTTCACGCAATCGGGGAGGAGGTACAGAATTTCCAAGAGTTTCATCAACCGCCCTTCTTCTGAACTATGGCTCGAAGAAAAGGGTGGATACAGGCTCATCCACGAAGGGGACATGGCGGACAGAAAGGTGATTGAAATTGTGGGCGGAGTCGAGTCCGCCAAGGGAGCGAGCAGGGATTACCACAGGGGCATTTCGCACGCTCTCTGGTACCTGCAGAGAGAGGAACCGCTCCCCGGGGAGAGCTGGAACACCGCCATCAGGGACGGCCTTGGAAGTGTAATACAGAAGGTTGCGTCCACTCCTCAGGATGAGAAGGTGCTGGGCCTTATCGAAGAAGACTACCAGAACGTCTTCACACCTGCCGGGAAGCTTAAGGGGAGCTCCGAACTGGCGGGAGCGGAGAAGAGAGCGGCAGAAATCAGGAATGAGCTTGTCAACCTCGCAGAGAAGAAAAGATCCCTGGATGTTTACAGGGAGAACATCGAAACACTCCTTTCCTCCATTGCAGAGCTAGTTCAAAGGAAGGAGATGACGGAAGAGCACATCAGGAAGCTTCGGGAAGATGTGAAGGCCGGTGCCGAAATAGAGTCAACGCTGCAGAAAATGAGGACCGCACTCGAAAAAAAGGAGTTGGAACTGCTCGCCGCCGAAAAGCTGCTGGGCGACGTCAGGAAAAGGAGCATGGAGATAGAGAGTCTCTCCAAAGGGCTTGAGAGCCTTCGCGAAGAAATCATTCAAAACGAGATCGATCTCAGGGCAACGTCCAGAACAAGGATCAATGCTCACGAGCGCTGGCACGACGATGCAGAACCAAAACTGAAGCAGATTGAGCTTTCCCTCGCAAGAATGAAGGCAATTGAGAGGCTCAGGAAGCTGGAGAAGGATCGCCTGAGACTGAAGAGCCTTGCCGACAGGAAGCGCCTGCTCACTGAAAGGATGGTGCGTGGAAGGGAGGAGCTCACAGCACTGAATGCGCCGGGAGCGAAGGAATGGTCCGACTACAGGCAGATGGAAAATGAACTCAGAATAGCTGAAGCAGAAGTAAGGGCGAGCGCGATACGGGTCTCGTTCCGGCTCGAGAAAAGCGGCCTCAGCATTGAGCCGACCCCTCCCGCTAGTCAGGAGGGGAATGAATATTCTGTCGACAGGCCTACAACATTCAAGATAGAGGGTGTCGGGGATGTGGAGGTCAAGGGCGGGGGAAAATCTCTCGAGGAAGCAAGAGACGGGGTGGAAAAAGCAAGGCAGCTCGTCGAGGCGGTGCTGCTACGATTCTCCTCCGGAAGCACACAGGATCTCGGTGTTCTGGTCGAGAAGAGGAGAATGGCCGAAGCTGCCATCTCGGAAGTCGAACGGGAACTGAAGCTGGTGGAGAGTGAGGAACCAGGGGTGGAGAAGGAACTGCCGAGGATAGATGAGGGCATCGAACAGGAAAAGGCGAGGGCTGGAGAGGCTGCAGCAGAGTTTAACGGGGTAGGGGGTCAGAAGATAAGGGAAATCACCGAGTCAATGGAGAAGGACAAGGAAGAGCTGATTCGCTCAATTGACTCATACCAGAAAGAAGAGAGGGAGGCTTCGGAGAGGGAGAGCACGCTGCTGATGTCAAAAGGAAGGCTGGAGGGCGATGCCGCGAAGGTGAATGCGCGGGCAATAGTCCTTGGCGAGGAGAACGTCCGGACTCTTTCCCAGTTCGGCTCGCTTCAGCTGCTCGAGCAGAGGGTCGATGAGTTACGCGGGTCAGTCACCGAGCAACGAATCGCTGCGGCAGAGCTGGGCAAGGACTATTCCGAAAAGGTCGAGGGACCAAGAAAAAGGCTCTCCGAATCTGAGTCTGACCTTTCTGCCATCATGAAGCGCAAGGAGGACATTGACCACAAGCTGATTGAGGTGCGCACGCGAATTGACGCGGCTGCAGGAGAGAATATACACTCAAGGATTACAGACCTGGAGGCTGAGGCCAACCAGGTTTCTGAGCGAGTGGCCACGCTCCGGCGAAGGGCTAACGGGTTAAGGCTCCTGAGAGAGACAATGCTTGCATGCAGGCAGGCGGTGTCCACCGAGTTCTCGAAACCGGTAGCAGCTCTCGTAAGCAGATGGTTCGAAGCCGTCACGGACGGGAGATATGACGGTGTGGAAGTGAACGGGGAGCTTCTTCCAACAGGTGCGAGGAAGTCTGGAGGGGAGAGCACTTTGCTCCACAAGCTGAGCCATGGTACGCGGGAGCAGGTTGTTGTGCTTGTCCGCCTGGCGCTTGGGGTGCTTTCAAGCGAGAAGGAGAGGAATCTTGTCGTGCTCGATGACAGGCTTGTCAACGCCGACCCTGTCAGGCTGAAGAGGCTTTCTTCTGTGATTGAGGAAGCTGCAGGCAAATGTCAGATAGTGCTTGCGACCTGCAACGAACTTTCTTACATGAACGTCCCTGCGAAACTCATACGTGTCCCTGTTGACGGAATGGGCGGAATGCAGTGATTCAACCGGGCCGGGGACAAGTCTTGTTTGCGATTCTTTTCGTACACCCTTTCAAGTCAGGCGTCAGGTGCGCTTACGGAAAAGGTGCGAACGGTTAACTAGTCGCGCCCCTTTTCAAAATGCTCGTGGCAATGAATTCAGGCGGGCCTGATGCTTCAGGAAGAGACGTGAAGTCGGAGGTAAGGCGGATATGGAACAGGAACTCCGCCTTCTGGGACTCAAGGATGGGGGAAGGGAACGCCTTCCATCGTGTCCTGCTCCTGCCTGCACTTGAGCGCCTCATGGAGATCACCCCGGGGGCAAGTGTTCTTGACGTTGCCTGCGGCAACGGGCAGCTCTCAAGGTGGATGGCGCAACGTGGAGCGCATGTCATTGCAATCGACATAAGCGAGAAGCAGATCGAGGCGGCAGGTGCCCGCGGGAACAGCGGAGAACGCAAAATAGATTACAGGGTTATCGACGCGTCGGATCCGGAAGCGCTCGACGGGCTCGGAAACACGAATTTTGACGTAATCGTCTGCAACATGGCGCTGATGGATATGCCTGACATAGAACCGCTTGCGAAAGCTATTCCTGCTCTTCTCAGGCGAAATGGGAGGTTCGTGTTTTCAGTTACACACCCATGCTTCAACGCAAGTGATATGCGCAAGGTGGCAACCGAGTCTGAGGAAGGTGGAGTCGTGAAGGTGACTTGTGGTGTCGAGATAAGGAGGTACCTCACGGAGAGGTCTGAAAAGGGCCTTGCGATTGCCGGTCAGCCCGAGCCACAGCTTTACTTTGAACGGCCCCTCAGTTCCCTGCTGGGTGCCTTCCTGAGGCAAGGTCTGGTTCTCAATGCCTTCGAAGAGCCTGCTTTCTCCAATACCGGGGAAGTAGCTGCCGCCAACTGGTTCAACTGGCAGAACTTCAAAGACATACCCCCTGTTATTGTCGTGCGTTTTACCCGCTCTTAGATCAAGCGAAACGAGTCAGATTCGGGTTTCACGCTCAACGCCTTCCACGGAATCGTTCCAAGACAATTGCCAGGCACTTGCACCTATGTGGGGCTGTTCTGACTGCCTGGCGGCGACATCTTTCCGGTAAACAACCCACACCTCCTTGAGAATGAGTGGGCTGAGGCGGAATTGAACCGCCGACCTCCGCGTTTCTGACCTTTCGGTTGTAAGCGCGACGTCATAACCACTAGACCACCAGCCCTAATCCGTGGACTGACGGGGTCCGATTTAACCTTTTTCCGCGCACACGGGCGCAACTTTATGGGGATGCGAATAATCTCTCACCTCATGAAGTTGCTTCATACGTCGATAAATGTGAAGGACATGGACGGCAGCATCGAATTTTACACGAAGAATCTGGGGATGAAGCTTGAGAGTCGGAGCGAAATAAAACAGAACAATGCCGAGATAGCATTCCTGAGCATTGCCGGGACAAACCACAACATAGAGCTCACCTGGTGGAAGGGCAAGAAGGATTACACCGAAGGAGACCAGCTAGACCACATCGCGTTCGGCGTGGAAGACATGGATAAATTTATCGGAGAGATGAAGTCAAGAGGTGTTGAAATTGCCAAAGAGCCCTACTCGCTGGGAGGAGGAAAGCTGGCATTCATTAAGGATCCTAATGGAATCTGGATCGAACTTATCGAGCGAAAGTAAGCGTTCTGTTAAGGCACTACCTGCTGGCTGTGGCACCGGCCGAGTCAATCGCCGCTGTACATGTTTTATATTGTCGACCCTGATTTTGACCATGGGCCCGTGGGGTAGCTAGGATCATCCTGTTGGTCTTCGGAACCAACGACCCGGGTTCGAATCCCGGCGGGCCCGCATGGCAAATGAAAGGAGATGCACCCTTTTAGCGCTGCCCAGCTACCAGTTTTCAGGCATCATTACAATCGCTTCACATTTCAGTTGTTTGTAACTGGCACGATTCGGGCACGAAGCTTGTGTGAGCGACCAATGCTGATGGGACCGGATCTCGCATCCACAAGTGACATGCTCTATTGGGATGCGTTTCCCGATTTAAGGCTGCGTTTGGTGGAGAAGGAAGACGGAAGCACATCACATGAGTCGTGCAGCATCGGGTTCGCCTGCGGGATATTTCTGAGGAAAGGGGGAGATTCGCCTGTATATTGAAATTCAGATCCACATGGGTTGAAGTGCTGGGGGACACAGTGCTGTGGTGCGATTTAGGGGATACAGCGGGCAACAGTCTAGGGCAGTTTCAGAACATGCAGAAACATCGTTCGGGACAAGCCCGGGCCTCCGATGAGGATTTCCAGCAGTGGTTGCTTCCGCCATCCCTGCACCACTATGCGTTTGCCCAAAACCCCAGTCTCGCTTCACTTGCGGCACGGACATGTGGATGGGAGCAGCGCTATTGCACAATGGATTATGTTTCCCTGCCCCTTCTCTGCTGTCTGTCGGCGAATGCATCATACGGGTATGAGACTTCGGGCTCGCTTGCTTCATCCAGCTTCTTCAGCTCTTCTGCCGTCAGTGCCCAGTTTGCAGCCCCAATGTTCTCCTCGAGCTGTGCCACAGACCTGACACCAAGGATGGGTGCGGTGACACCGGGCTTCTGCAGCAGCCAGTTGAGCGCCGTCTGCGCCACGGTCTTTCCCCTGGCATCCGCAATTTCCCGAAGTACTTCAAGCAGCGACCATGTCTTCTCATTGTTGTTCGCGTCCCACCTTTCCCTGTTTCCCTGCCTGACTGCATCCCCGATTCTTGTGTTGGCCGGCGGTTCGCTCATCTCCTTCTTGTATTTCCCTGACAGCCATCCGCGGCCAAGGGGGCTCCACGATATCTGTCCCAGTCCCTCGTTCCTGCATATGGGAAGCAGCTCAAACTCGGTCGCCCTGCAGATTAGGCTGTACTGCGCCTGAAGGCAGGCAAACGTGGCGAGCCCAAGCTCCCTGCTCAGATCGATTGCCTTCTGGAGTTGCCATCCCTTGAAATTGCTCGCCCCTATGTTATGCACAAGCCCCTCCTCCACAAGCCTGTCGAGGGTCCTTAGCGTTTCCTCCAGGTTCGTCGCCGGGTCCCATGCATGGACCTGGTAAAGGTCTATGTAGTCAGTATTCAGCCTCTTGAGGCTCTCCCTCACACCTTTCATTATATGTTTCCTGCTGAGCCCCACATCATTAGGCCCCTTTCCTGTGGGGAATCTCACCTTTGTGGCTATGACAAACTGGTCTCTGTCCTGTTTTTTCAGCCAGCCTCCTATGATGCTCTCTGACTTGCTGCCGGTATACACATCGGCCGTGTCTATGAAATTGCCTCCATTTGCAACGAATTTGTCGAGTATGCTGTGACTTTCAGCCTCGCTCGCGGCCTCGCCGAAAGTCATCGATCCGAGGCAGAACTCGCTGACCTTCAGGCCCGTCTTTCCAAGATACCTGTGATTCATCTTTATCGGCGTTGCAATGTCGAACTGATAGAAATCCCTTCTGAATGGAATGTGCTGGACGTATCCACGGGGCATCAGACTTTCGTAATCACGTCAAATGAGTCCTTCTTGGGCGGATACAGCAGGGAATAGATCAGCGTTCCACCTTCGTAGATGGCCACCGGGACTTGAAGCAAAGCCATTGGCAGCATGAACTTCTTCGATGTCTTCAGCGTGCCGTACTGGTAGAAGAGGAAGTAGCTGAGCAGGTTGAAACCGAGTACGACTTCAACAGGCCATGGGAGGGTGAAGCCGAACACTACACCCAGTCCAAACATGATTACACCGAGAATGCCCGTCCAGCCGACCGCATACCTGTAAAGAAACCAGTCCATGGCCAGCGGGTCTATCTCCCTTATCTTCTTGTTTGCCCAGAGGATGGACATTATCCATCTCCTCCTCTGCTTGTAGAAATCCCTTGCAGAGACGGGCGGCGCTATGAACACCGGATGTGGTATGAAACCGAAAACATGGCCCTTCTTGACAACAAGCTGCCCCATGATCAGGTCGTCGCAGCCGAATGTGCCGAAATCCCAGCCGATGCTGTATTCGACATCAGCCCGTATCACAAGCCCCTCTCCATGCACTGACTTGGGCCTTCCGATTGAATTGAAAAAGTGGCAAAATGAATCGCAGTTCGAGACTCTCACCATGTCTGCCAGCGTGGAGAGCATGTGTACTCCCGCCTTCCTGAGCCTTATGTGCCCCTGGCCCGCTGCCTCCTTCATTACAAAGACATGCGCCAGATACTCTTCGGGGGCAAGGGAATCATCGTCAAGATGGCAGATGTAAGTCTCCCTGCCGTATCCCCTCTCATGCAGCCACTCGATTCCATACTGAAGGGCCCTCATCTTGTTTCTTGTGTTGTTTGGAGTTGAATACCGTGCCGGGACGGTTATCTCAGTCGCACTGTACTTGAAATGGTCAGCTTCTTCCTTGATGACAAAAAGCTCAAGTTTGAGATTGTATGTCCTGAGCACGCTCAGGATATGGTCTGCGACAAGAGGATTCTTGCCGCTGGTGGTGAGAACGCAGATTACCCTCCTGCTGCTTTCAGGATCCTTATCATGACTGCACTCTTCTTCAGATACCTTTCTGTTTCTGAACAAGAGCCAGTTCTGCATTATTGCAATCGGGAAATACAGGAGAACAAGAGCAATTGCAACAATTGAAATGATCGACGGGACCAGCTGCATGTTGCCCATCGAATGCTATTTTTATAATAATTACTTTTTGCTCTCTCAATCATTGGATGCAACCCTCCGGGGAGGTGTCCAAATCGGCCAACATTGTCATCCGGGTCTTCTTCCCGTTGATTTTGTTTCCTGTTCGACCCGCCGCATATATTATATGCATGTTTATCAATCATCATTCCAGTCAAGGGATGCACAGTGGTCAATGACAGTTTGCCAGTCTGGATTATCCCAACGGGGTGATCCTGGATGTACCTGAAAGAGATCTCACTTGAGAACTTCAAGTCGTTCGGCAGAAAGGTGAAAATTCCGCTCCAGCCAGGATACACGGTCATCACCGGTCCTAATGGGTCGGGCAAGTCCAACATTTCTGACGGAATACTTTTTGTGCTCGGGCCAAAGAGTTCGAAGATGATAAGGGCCGGGAAGCTGACAGACCTCATATACAATGGAGGGAAGGACAAGAACCCCTCCACATATGCCACTGTTTCACTGACATTCGACAACAGTGACCGCGCAATACCATACGATGCAGATGATGTTGTTCTGACCAGAACGGTGCGCAAATCCACTGAGGGCGACGGGTATGCCTCCTACTTCTACGTAAACGGAAGGAAGTCATCCCTGGGTGAATTTGATGTCCTGCTCAGGGAGGCGAAACTGAGTGCGGACGGCTATAATTTTGTGCAGCAGGGCGATGTGACAAGGATAGTCGAGATGGGTAATGTGGAAAGGAGGAGAATCATAGACGACATCGCCGGCATTACCGCTTTTGACGAGGAGATAGAGCGGGCTGAAAAGGAAAAAATACAGATCGAGACAAACCTGACAACTGCCAAGTCGGTCCTATCCGAACTCAAGGGGGAATTGAACAAGCTCGAACAGGAGAAGAAGGCGGCTGAACGCTATCTCAGTGAGAAGAAAAGGCTCGAGAATTCGAGGCTCACCCTTGATGAGAAGAAGCTTGCGACCACTGAGGAGGAGTTGAAATCGATAAACGAGCAGATAGCTGGCCACTCGACTCAGATAGAAAAGCTGACAGCAGAAGTGGCTCAAAGGGAAGAAGAGCTGAAAAGACTCGAGTCATCACTCAAATCCAAAGATGACGAAATCGACAGGGCCGGCGGTGAAGAAGCAAGGGAAATCAGGAAGAAGCTCGACGACGCGAAAATCAACAGGGCAAAGAATACCGACGGGGCAGAGGGAGCAAGGGAGCAAGCGGACGAGTTTCAACTGTCGCTTAAGGCACTCAGGTCAAGGCAGAACAGCGGTGTTTCAGAGGCGAAGAAGCTATCCGAGTCCATCGCTGCGGCGGAAACAGAGCTGGCCGAAAAGTCCAGGAAGCTGGAAGAATCAAAGACTGCTCTTTCAGAACTTGAGTCTAAACTCGGCGAGGGAGATGAGCGTTCCGGGAAGCTCCAGTCACAAATAAACAAGCTGAATAACGAAATTGCAATAGCGGATGAAGATATCAGGCATCTTCAGCTGGAACACGACAGGATCAAGGACAAGAAAGAGAGGGATTCAGTCGAATTTGCAAAGGTCGAGGATGCCAAAAACAACATCGAATTTGAGTTCAAGGACGCGGTCTGGCAGCTGAAGGACATGGGCTCAGGAGAAAAGGAGAAAGACGCCGAGCTCAGGAAGTGTCAGGACGATTTTGTCCGCCTGAAGCGCAAGGAAGGCGAACTTTCCACCCGCATCGACGAGTTGGAGAAGAACATCAAATCACTCACAAGGGAATATGAGAGACTCAAGGCTCAGCATGACGCCCGGGCCGACATGCAGGGCGGATACATGCGTGGCATAAGGGCTCTCCTCGAAACAAGGGACAGGAATGAGATTAAGGGAATATACGGGACCGTTGCAGAGCTCTGCAGAATCGAGAAAGATTTCGAGGAGGCAATACAGACCGCCGCAGGTTCAAGGATGAATGCAATCGTTGTCGAAGACGACGGCGTTGCGGCCACATGCATCAATTTCCTTAAGAAAAGCGGGCTCGGCAGGATAACATTCCTTCCGCTGAACAAGATGATGGATGGCAGGCCAAGGGGAAAGGCCATAATGTCCTCCAGCCAGACTCTGGGCTTCGCTATAGATCACATCGAGTTCGAGGATAAATTCAGGCCAGCACTCTGGTATGTTTTCGGCGATACGCTCGTTGTCAGGAACCTGGACGACATGCGGAGGCTGATGGGCGGTATAAGGCTCGTCACGCTTGACGGCGACATTGCCGAGGCCAGCGGCGCAATGATAGGCGGCTCTGCCGACAAGGGTGCCAGGAAGCAGCTGGTTGAGACGGGCAGACTGGATGAGGTGGGCGAGAAGCTGAGGTCGATGACTGTAGAGTCTGAGCAGAAGGGAGTCGATCTCATGAACACCAGGTCGGAGCTGAGGGTCCTGGAGGAAAAGATAAAGCACCTCAAGGCGAGCGCCGGTGACAGCTCCAAGACTCTTTCCGAACTTACCGCCAAGCGAAACCAGCTTGAGAAGAGCCTCAACGAGCACCTCTTCAACCTCTCGAAGTTCAGGGAAGCAAATGCCTCAAGCGAAAAGCTACTGATGGAGGTCGACGCGAAGCTCGAAACGGCCAACTTAAACTCCAAAAACCTCAAGGCCGAGCGTGATGCGAAGTCGAGGGAACTGCTTTCCGACAAGCCAAAGGAGGTAAGCAACAGAGTTAACTCGCTCAGGGAAGACATATCCCGGCTCAAGGACGGAATCCAGGAGAGCACTATAAAAGCAAACGGCGACAGGGTGCAGCTGCAGTTCCTGGAAAAAAGCAACAGGGAGACCTCTGGGGAAATCGTCCAGATAGAGCAGAAGATATTCGCTCTGAGAGAGAAGGCGAAGGAATGCGAGAAGAATTCATCCAGACTCCAGATTGAGATAAATGCGCTCGAGAAGATGGAGGAAAGTGTCAGCAGCGCCCAGGCCGCGCTCAGAAAGGAACGGGACGAGATTGTCCGTTCCAGCCTTACTGAAAGGGGGCTTGTCACAAAGGCAAGGGAGCGCATAGACACGCTCAGGGACCTCATTATAACGCAGAAGAGCAACATTGTGGCAGTCGAGGAGAAGAAGAGGGAACTCAGCTCTGAAATTGAGACACTGAGGAACGGCGGCGCCGTTCGCCTCGAGGGTGACTTCACGATGGACAAGTTGAAGGATGAAATAGCGAGCGCCGAGAAGACACTCTCATCCATAGGCGGAGTGAACATGCTCGCAATCGAGGACTACGAACAGACAAGCTCCAGGTGTGAGAACCTTCAGGGAGAAATAGGCGAGTTCGAGGCGAAGCAAAGGTCGCTCATCAAACTTGTCGACGAAATAAACAAGAAAAAGAGAGCCGGGCTCATGCGCGTCTTCGATTCAATCAATACGAATTTCAGGCAGATTTATTCCAGACTCTCAGGCGGCTCGGACGGCGAGCTTGTCCTTGAAAACAGGGAGGATCCGCTTCAGGGCGGAATGATCATAAAGGTCAGGCAGAAGGAGAGAAAAACACTCCGCATTGAGGCGCTGAGCGGCGGGGAGAAGAGCCTTGCAGCACTTGCATTCATATTCTCGATACAGCAATTCGACCCGTCTCCGGCATACTTCATGGATGAAGTGGACATGTTCCTTGACGGTATAAATTCCGAGTCAGTGGCAAGGATGGTTAAGGGGCTGTCCGCCACGGCGCAGTTCCTGCAGGTATCGCTCAGAAAGGTGACTCTCAACAGCGCTGACAGGCTGATTGGCGTGACGAAGCAGCTTACTGGCCTGTCTGAAGTATTCCTGAGGGATCTGCCAGATGCCGAAATGGCACAGTCAACCGAGATGCAGGGGGTGGAAGGATGAACGACAGGAACGCAGTGATAATGAAAGAACTGCTCTTCCAGAAGTCACTGCTCAGCGAGGACGCAAAGAAGTACGCCGAGATAGACAAGTACATGGAGATAGCCCAGTCCATTCCTGAGGCGGACCATCATTCAATGAAGGATCCTGTCGAAAAAAGCATCGCAATAGTGTTCGAGCTCATAATGAACAATCAGCTTGACCCAGGTGCCATAGAGATGCTGAACTTCTCAAGACTGTACATGGAAAGGATCAAGAGCGAGCCCTATGTCAACTTCATAGTTGCAGGCAGACTCATTTTCATGGCATGGAACGTCCTCAGGCTGGAGAGCGAGACAATGCTCAGCAGGCTGATGGCTTCCAGGGAAGAGGTGCGGGAAGTGGATCCAAACTTCTTCTATGTGTTTGACGATGACCCTGAGTACTACGTGGGGGACTTCGAACTTGAGCCGGCGGTGCGCTCCAACTTTACGCGGGAAGTAAGCATAATGGATCTGCTTGACGCATTCAGCCAGGCACAGGCAGAGATCGCTGAGCATCTTCGCAGGGCATCGCTCCCAATACAGGCACAGGGCAGGAAGTTCGAGGACAATGCGCACAAGGAGGATCCCGAGAAGGAGATAAATGCCGTTCTGGAGAAGCTTTATGCCTACGGCCCTGGCCCCGTTCCCTTCAGCGATCTGGCGCAGGGGAGAGACGACACAGTGACCGTCTTCCTTTCCATGCTCTTCCTCGCAAGACTTGGAAGGATACGCATCTGGCAGGAGGAACCCCCCTCCGGAGAGATATACATGGAACCGATCAGCCAGCAACCAATGCTGACGGTTGAGGTCACCGACTCATCCGTCCCCGAGTCGGACGTGTAGGGTGTTTCCTTGGAAGACAGTCTTCTTGTGGTCGAGGCAATGCTCTTTTCAGCGGGGCGGCCACTTCACCCGTCGGACATAGCAGGCGCATCCGGCCTGGACATACAGGAAGTAAGGAAGGCTCTGAGGAAGCTCAACAGAACATACTCGAACAGGGCAACTTCACTCGAGATAGTCAGGACGGGAGACAAGTACTCGATGCAGGTGAAGAAGGACTTCACAGGGAAAGCGAGGCAGCTGGCTCCCACCGAGATGCCGAAGGATCTTCTCAGGACAATCGCCGTCATAGCCTTTCACCAGCCTATTCTCCAGAGCGATCTTGCAAGGCGAAGGGGACCGAAGGTGTACGAAGAGGTCGGTAAGCTCAGGGACATGGGCCTGGTCAGCGTCAAGCAGCACGGCCATACTGTTGAGCTCACAACAAGCAACAGGTTCGCAGAGTTTTTCGGCATAGAGGCGAAGAACAGTTCCGAGGTCAGGAGTTATTTTGAACGGCTGACTTCGAGAAAGACAGATTGAGCATTCCTGCCTGCACCCCTGCAGCAGCCATGGCGCAGTGCAGGGGAATGAGCGCCCGAGCCGGAATTTGAATCCGGGTCTGAAGATCCGCAATCTTCTAGGATGTCCAAGCTACCCCACTCGGGCATGCGAACCATTGCATCTCTCTTTTTATGTTTATCCGTCTTCGGGAGCCAATGGCCACCCACCGCCGAACGGCAAAACTACTTAACTATGACTGGATAACTTCGCCCGTCTGTTATGGCTGAGGAGGGATCGGGCGGAAATGTGCCGAGTCGAAAGGCGCTGTTTTCCGTGCTTTCGTCCCGTTTCACATACTCAATAAACTGGTACACCACCGCGACACCTGCGCTTTACCTGATAGTCCAGCATTATGGCATTTCAAGTGCCTATTCCGGGCTGATAGTCTCTGTATTCTTCCTCTCTGTCGGCCTGTTCCAGATCCCGGCAGGCGCGCTCTCCTCCAAATACGGGTCGAAGAAGGTCGCGCTCAACGGGCTGCTTGTACTTGCCGTTGGAAGTATCGCAACACCATTCGCCCCGAACTTTCTTGTTCTGCTTGCCTTCAGGTTTCTGGCTGGCATCGGTGCTGCCCTTTTCTTCTCCCCGGCAATTGGCATCCTTTCAGCCTTCTACGCAAAGGAACGCAGAACTGGGGTGATGGGCCTCTACAACGCCGCATTTTCACTGGGTGCAGGCATGGCCCTGCTGCTCTGGCCTACAATTGTCAGGTCAACAAGCTGGCAGACAGGTGTGATATTAGGCGGCGTGCTTTCACTTGTTACCTACGTCTACAGCAGTTTCGCCATTGACATGGGCAAGGCGGCCGAGAGCGCTGCCGTTGGGGTCACCCTCAAGGAGATTGCTTCCGTCTTCAGGAACAGGGAGGTCTGGCTGATTGCGCTTGGGCTCGTCGGTGTATGGGGCGTCTACAACGCGATTCCGCAATTCATGTACAACTATTCAATCCAGTACATAGGCCTGAGCCCGTCGTCCATCCTGCCTGGCGCGCTTGCATCCATAATTCTCTTCGGCGGACTGATAGGTGGTGTGATAAGCGGCCCGCTGCACAGGAACATACGTAACGCCCGCTCACTGCTGGTGCTTATTGTGCTGCTCTTTTCCATATCCCTTCCCCTTTTCATGATCAGGTCTCCGTATACTGCTCTGGCAGGCAGCATAGCTGTCGGAGTTACTTTTACAGCCGGCGTGACGCTTACTTACGCGCTGCCAGCACACATGTCAGGCATCGACCTAAAGAACATACCGCTGGCCATCAGTCTTGTCAACAGTCTTCAGATACTGGGCGGATTCTGGGTTGCAACACTGTTCGGCTACGTCGTGTACCACTTTGGATATCTTCCCGCTTTTGCTGCAATGATGGGCGTTTCTCTCGCCTTTCTTCCGTTCTATATGTTCATTCGGAAGCAATGATACGGCCGCAAGGGAAGCGAAGCAATCAGATCCGCGGGTGCTTCCTGAAAGTCGTCACATAGCCTGCAATTTTGTTGCGCATCATCACGGACTTGACATCTGTTATCTTGCCGACAATCTGCTTGTTGTGCTCGTAGTCTTCAGAGAAAAGTGTTGGGTATCTGTTGACAAGCTCAACAGCAACTCTCTTTATGTATGTCGGTCTGATGTTTCCCATTATTATCTTCCTGCAGGTGGAAACCAACCAGCCACGTTACCGTATTTAAATATGTCGAACTACGGGTAAACATGACAAGCTCTGTCATCCGCACACACTGGCCTTCTATTTTTCGCGCCATCTGGTGAAATAGGCGGCAACTCCAACAAAGACAAGCGTGGAAAGCAGCAGCCCGAGTACGTTTGTGTATATTGCGGAAGGGGGATTGTGAAGCAGGCCGAGTGCATTGTCGCCGAGCTGCGACGCGTAGGTGGTCGGTGCGATATAGGCAATCCACCTTATGCCGGCCGGTATGACTGTTATTGGATAGAATATCGGCGGAATCACGGATATTGCGTTGAAGAGGAGGCTTGCTATGGGCCATATCTCCCTGAACTCCTTGAAGAATGAGGAAACCATGAAGCCGAGGCTTGCCGCCATTATCCATGTCAGCAGGACTACAAGAACCATGAAGAGCACCTGGACTGGCGTGACAGGAATGACTGTCAGGAGTATCGCGAAAAGCACGACGAGAGGGGGAAGTGTGAAGGCGAGTTCGGAGCTGGCAAGGCCCGCAACATATGTGAATGACCGGATCGGGGATGCAACATACAGCTCCTGTATGCGGTGCTCAATCCTGTAGTAGGCAGCGTCATTGAGCATTGCGTTCCCCGTGAAGACGGTCGTGAATATGATTGCGCCCACAACCCCGAAGGGCAGTTCCGTCCTTGGGCTTACAAGGTAGAGGAAATAGATGAATGTGAACGGCGCGAGAGATATGGAGACGAGCATCATTGTCTGTCTCTTGAGCGAAAGCAGTCCATTGATGTAGAGGAAGCGGCCCACCGACATCAGCTGGTACCTAAGATTCATCCTCTTCTCTCCCTCCGGCAAGGAGTATGAATGCCTCCTCGAGCGTGACGGGCCCGACAGCAATCTCGAGCCCTTCCCTGCTCGCGGTCTCGGCCAGGGACATCACTGACTTCCTGTCGGAGAGCACGAGGAGCCTCCCCCCGTCGTCGACAACTGTCCCATACCCTTCCAGAAGCGACCTGGGAGCGTTTTTTCCGAGTATTGCCCTGTACTCCGCCCCCACCTTCGCCTTCATTCCGGCGACATCCCCCTTGTAGAGTATTTCGCCGTTGTTAATGACCGCAAGCTCGACTGAAAGGCGTTCCGCCTCGTCCAGGTAGTGGGTTGTCAGGAATATGGTCGAACCCTTGAGCCTTATCTGCTCTATGACGTTCCAGACCTGGCGCCTTGCCATCGGATCCATACCTATCGTGGGCTCGTCCAGGAAAAGGACCGGGGCAGTGCTGGCCAGCACCATTGCGACCATTGTTCTCTGCTTCAGCCCGCCGGACAGCTGGATGGCAGGAGTGTCCGCATACTCCCGAAGGCCCATGTCCGTGAGTATCCACTCCGTCCTGCTTTTCGACTCCTCCCTCGGTATGTCCCGGAACCTCAGGTAGTGGAAAATGTGCTCCCTTGGCGTCAGGTGCCAGTACGGCCTTATGCCCTGAGGGACAACGGCAATGACCTGTCTGGCATCGTTTGGACGACTCACGACGTCGTTACCGAGAACGCTTATTGACCCGCTTGTGGGCATAAGCAGCGTCGAGGCTATTCTCACGAACGTCGTCTTTCCTGCGCCGTTCCTTCCCAGGAAGGAAAAGAGCTGCCCGGCGGATACAGTCAGGTCGATCCCTTTCAGTGCAACTGTGCTGTTCCTCCTGCTCCTGTATATCTTGACTACCCCTCTCGCATCAATTGCATCCATGTGCTGCGATCCCCCGCTGTGTCCTGCCCGGAACCTACCTGTAAGTGTATGAAAATGAAACCTGACTGTTGCCCTGATTCGGCCTGGTGGGCGCATCCCCAGTTTCGGAAGGATTCGTCTCTCTCAGATCCTTCAGTCTTATCACCTTCGGCGAGAGGTCGGTAAGCATTGACGATATGCCGCTTATGTGCCCGTCACCCACCACCGCAACGACTCCCTTCCCGCCGGACGCAAGCTGCCTGATTGCCTGGCTCATGTGCTGGTTCCTTTCGTCTATAAGCACACGCTTCAGCGAAGGAAACCGCCTTCCGAACTCCTCCAGGTATCTTTCGTCATTTTCCTGGAACATCTCGAGCTCCTCCTCGATCTTCTTCCTGCCTGCGAACCTGGCGGCGAACGAGCTGAAAAGGAGGTATACCTTCTCCCTGAAAGTCATGTTCCTGAACGCACGGTTGAAGAATTCAGATGCCTTCAGGTCTATGCAGTATGTCTCCGCGCCAAGGAGCTTCGCGGCATCAAAGGCAGCGAGCATTTCGCTGCCGACTGTCGTCCCGTACTTGTCCGCGATCTTTGACTGGAAGTCGCCAAGTGTCTTGTAGACGGCGGAAGCATCCTGGGATTTCTGCCTTGTGAGCAGGGCCGTAAGCCTTTCGTCGTCAAGCTCAAGACAGACGGCCGCGGGCCTTTCGTCAAATATGATCTTCCTGACGGCATCCCCTATCTTGAACACATGCCCGACGCCTATCAGTGTAACGTTCATTTCACTGCTCCCGTTCCTTCATGCAGCGCATCATTAGTTCATGCCTCTTTCCATGAGAAGGCAAGCATTGCAAGTATGAAGAAGGCGATGGAAATTGCGAGTGAAATCAGTATGTCCAACATTGCAGAGGCGTAGTTGGTGTAAACCATGACCGCGTTGAGGCCGTCTATGACATAGTAGAGGGGCAGGAAATGGGCAACCGTCTGGAGCCAGGCAGGCATTATGCTTATCGGGAAGAATGTGCCTGAAAGGAACATCATGGGGAATGTTATTATGTTGCCTATCACCGCAGCTCCCTCTTCCGTCTTTGCAACGGCGCCTGCAAAGGTGCCAAGCGAAACAAACATGAAAACACCTATCAGCAGGAGGGGCGCCAGGTAAAGGTTAATCGTCACGTGGGCGTCGAACAGGAGCACGCCCACCCCAATCATTAGCGCGGCAGACAGGACAGACACAATGATGTACCAGAGGAACTTGGAGAACAGCCACTCGCCCCTGGTGAGAGGTGTCAGTGAAAGCTGCCTGAATATCTTGTCCTTCTTGTAGTTGCTCACTATGAATGTGACTGAAAACATGGGTGTCGTCAGTATTGTGAACCCTATAAGCCCCGGAATGAGGAAATCGATGTAG
>JAKAVR010000066.1 GCA_021817225.1 Thermoplasmata archaeon | reverse complement strand
GGCATGTTCCAGTTGTAGTCTATGAAGGCAAGAAGCGAAGCGTGGTTCATGATTGTGCTTGAAACGTAGTCTTCCTTTGCGTACGGAGAGATGACAATCAGGGGGACACGGAATCCGAGCTGCTGACCGCCAGTGACAGGGGGTGCGACCTGGTCGTAGTACCCCCCTCCCTCATCGTAGTTAATGAAAATGGCGGTCGAATTCCATTCGGGACTGTGCATCACGCTATTCACGATCGCATACAGCCACATTTCGCCCACGACGACGCTGTCACTGGGATGCTGTGAGTATCCGCTGACTGCGACCCCAATCGGACTCAAGTACGACACAGACGGCAATGTGCTGGACGACAGTTCGGACTGGAAAGCACTCCAGCTCCTGATGTTCGCGCCATATGCTGAAATTCCCTGCAGGTAGGAAAGGACGTCGAGGCCTGCAGAAGGGTATGCGGTGTAGTATGACCAGCTTACACCGTAATGCTGAAGTTCCCCGAATATGGACTGGGAAAAGGGTATGTACGGCGGGAGACCGTAGTCGTTTATCACGGGAGAGTAGCCGGCTATGCTGTAAAGCCTGTTCGGCATTGTAGCGGTAAGCGTGGATGAGAAGTACATGCCCCCTATCGCGAACTGCTGAGCGAGGGCCCACTCTGGTGACATCTGGGCAGCGGTGAAATACGTCATTGACTGTGATCCGGAATTTGCCCTGAAACCGTTCATCTGGCCGTTATTCCAGTCCAGATGATAGGCGGTGTATCCCTCTACCGGATCTGCGGTGGAAACCTGCCCGGTTGGAACGGCAGAGAGTCCCGAAGCGATGCCGGCAGATGCCAGGTTTGATGGAACGGTGAGGTTTGAAACAATGCCCGACTGCGTTGAATTTCCACCAAACGGGTAGACGCCAAACAGATTGTCGAAGCTGTGGTTTTCCATTGTGACAACAATCACATGCTTTATTGGCGTCAACGCCTGGTTCGAAGAGCCGGAGGAAGCGCTGACGGCGCCTGATGAATATACCGTCGCAAGCACAAGACACACTATCACGAGAACAAGGGAAGCCCTTGTCCGGCGAATGAAATTGGCGCGCCGCTCACTCATGCGACTCATGTTGCGCCAGCCCCTTTTTGCATGCCCAGGGCTGCAGCACTCAGCAGCATCAGCGCTGCGAGTATGTCGCCGGACAGTATTATCAGCGGCATGTGGCTGTCGAAGAGGGCGGCGTAGATTATAAGCATCACAGTCATTATGAACAGCCCGCCGAGGCCAATTCCTATCGCGGAAGTTATTGAGCTCTCCTCCCTGAGTGAAAAGACCGAGACGACAAAGAGATCCCCCGCAACTGAAAGGAATGAGAAACCGAGCATCTCATAATTGCCGACGAGTTTTGAAAAAAGCAGTGTTGAGTATATTGCAGCGAATGAGAGCGGGACGGAAAGCGAGGATATGGCAGTCCTGAGCCTGCTCTTGCTGAAGGCCAGGTAGGAGGTCACAGGCATCGCGACCGAGCCTGTAATGAAACCAGCCAGTATGAAAGGTATCTCAAGGGAACTGCCTATCGTTGTTATAAGCCCGGAAAGGTAAAACACCGAGAGCGCAGTGGTCGCGCAAAGCAGGGACGCCAGCAGGAAATGTGCCGAACTGCGCAACCTTTTGAACATGGCAGGTAGAAAAGGGGACAGATACAAATTATTTGGCGATGTTCGAGATGCATCGCGGAAGGCCGAAAAAAGCGGCTTGAGCAGAGGGGATGCGTGCCACAGGCTACCAGAAATATTGTAACAACAAAATTTGTAGTAAGTGCTTTATAAATCAAGAGCTTAGCCAGTAAACGATGAAAGCGGTACACCAGTCGAGTTCCTCCATTGTGCTCGAGGCTGCAAGAGAACTGGAGGAAGGAAAGGGAATACTTCTGCACGATTCTGAGGGAAGGGAGAATGAGACGGACATTGTATTTTCCGCCATTCATTGCACTCCGGAAAGCATCGCCTACATGAGGAGGGAGGCGGGAGGTCTGATATGCGCAGCCATCGGGAACGAGGTGGCTGAGAAGTTGGGACTTCCTTTCATGCATGATGTGCTCAATGGAATTTCAGGCACCTACCCCGTCCTTTCCTCGCTTGTGGAGACCTCGACACCTTATGGGGGCCGTCCTGCTTTTTCAATTTCACTAAATCACAGGGTATCATTCACAGGCGTCACGGACAGAGACAGAAGCGCAACTGTCATGGCTATTGGCAAGGCGGCCGGGATGGTGGCGTCGGGTGACGAGAACGCGCGCAGCGAATTCATATCCACTCTCAAAGCCCCTGGCCATGTGCCGCTGCTGATAGAGGCGCCCGGTTCCATAGTCGAGAGAAGGGGGCATACCGAGCTCTCCATAAGGCTGATGCGGACGGCAGGGCTGCCTCCTGCATCGGTGGTTTGCGAGATGCTTGACAACGTGACCCACAAGGCTCTGAGCCTGGAGGATGCGAAGAGGTTCGCTGCCAGGAATGGAATGGTCATCGTTGAGGGAAAGGAGATTTTCTAGGTGGTGTGCCGGTGGACAGCGACAGTGTGAAGTTGGCCGTTGTTTGCTCTGAGTTCAACGGTGAAATCACAGACAGGATGCTGAATTCGGCGCTGACGAGATGCAAGCAGTCAGGCATCGATGTGAGGTACGTCTGCAGAGTCCCGGGGGCATTCGATATACCGCTGTTCGTGAAGGAGCTCCTGTCGAAGGATGATGTCGACGCCGTTGTGACGCTCGGGGCAATCGTCACTGGTGACACAAAGCATGATGAAGTGATAGCCTCGCAGCTTGCGGCGGCCATCTCACAGCTTTCGGTAGCCCATGGGAAGCCAGTCTCCCTGGGTGTTTCTGGACCTGGAATGAAATGGGAGCAGGGTGTTGAGAGGGCGGACGAATATGCAGCAAGGGCCGTCGATGCAGCGGTCAAAATGGTTTTGGGCATTCGACAGCTCAGGAAAGACAGGGCGGAGAGAGACTACCCTGCCATAATTGAGTAGGTGATGTTTCCATTTCTGCCGCGGACCGCGTTCACCCCCGCCCGGGAAACCTTCTGATAAGGAAAGCGGCCGCGCTTACCGGGACAGAGCTCGAGCTGGTGCAGGAGACGGACATACTTGTCTCAAATGGCAAAATAGCGGCAATTGAGGAGCATGCGGCCGCCGGGGGAGCGGAGGTAATAGACGGAAGGGGACTGGTTGCAATCCCAGGTTTTGTGAACGCACATGTGCACTTGAACGATTCGCCCCTGAAGGATCTCGGCGTGGGCAGGAAGATGCAGGAGATAGTCGACCCGCTCAGGGGACTGAAGCGGAAAGGGCTCGCAGGTCTTTCGCTGGAAGCGAGGGCAGATTCCATGTCCTCGGCCCTTGCAGAAATGGTCGCGGCTGGTGTGACAACTGCTGTTAACTTCCACGAGGAGGGGAGTGCAGTAATAAATATGCTCAGTGAAAGGAGCGCGAATGCTCCGATACTCATCAACCTGTGCAGGCCCTCTTCCTATTCAGACATGGAAGCAATCAGGGCAAACAGCGGCTACAGCGACAAGGAAATTGCATCATTCTCGAGGACGCTGGAGGAGTTTGACGGCATAGGACTGAGCGGTGCCAATGAATACTCCAACCAGGCGCTGGAGCAGATATCAGTGCTCGGTGGGGGGTTCAGGGCGATACACGCAGCCGAGAGCAGTGAAACAGTATCCGTTTCGAGAAAACTCACAGGAATGTCAGAAGTGGAACGAGTGATGGAACATTTCAAACCGCATCTCCTCGTACACATGACAAATGCGGACAAGCAGGACATTCGGCTTGCAGCCGGGAAGGGGGCAGCGGTCGTGTGCTGTCCCAGGTCGAACGCAATCCTGGGCACCGGTTCGCCGCCTGTCAGGGAGCTCCTGGCCAGCGGCATGAAGATTGGCCTGGGCACCGACAATCTCATGATCAACTCGCCTGACATGTTCAGGGAGATGGATTTCATGTCGCGTATCACCAGGCTGTCAGGGCTGGACCCTGCCGCAGTCGCAAGCGCGGAAGTCCTGAGGATGGCTACGGCATGGGGCGCGGCCGCGGTGGGTATTTCAGGCAGAACAGGAGCGCTGCGGGCCGGCCTGGACGCAGACATAGTGCTGCTCGACCTGAACGGGAGAATGGCTGGAACGCATGACATATGCTCATCAATAGTCCACAGGGCCGGCCCGGATGATGTCGTTGCCACCATCAAGAAAGGCGTCCTGCTGCATGAGACACAAAGAGTCAGGAGGTTGAATTGATGTTTTCAGGATTGGTTGAAGGAAAGGCGAAGGTTGTCGGCGTACAGAAGACGAGGAACAATATCAGGCTTGAAATCGATTTCGGGAAGGTCGCCTCAGGCATCAGGCAGGGTGACAGCGTATCGATTAACGGCGTGTGCCTCTCTGTGGTGGCAAGGAAGGGAGGGAGGCTCACATTCGACGCTATCGCGGAAACTCTCAGGAAGACAAACCTTGGACTGCTATCAGCCGGGGACAGGGTCAACTACGAGACAAGCATGTCCTCCAATGACCTCATAGGCGGCCATCTTGTGACGGGCCACGTTGACGGGACAGGAACCATCGAGAGCATACAGGACGAGGACGGCTCCATCAAGATGGTTGTCTCTGTCCCGGAAGCGATAGGCTCAAGGGTCATGGAGAAGGGCCTGCTGGCGGTCGACGGCATAAGCCTCACCCCTGCTGATGTCAGGGATGACAGGTTCACCCTCTATCTCATCCCCGACACACTGAGGAAAACAACAATTTCTGTCAGGAAGGTAGGAGATGCTGTCAACATAGAACTTGACCTCTTTGGCAAGTACATCGAGAGGCAAGTGTCGAGGTATATGGCAGCAAGATTGCGAAAAAAGAAGCGCTAGCTGCATTCACACTGGAATTTATTTCCTCATTATCATCTCTGGAAATAAGGAAGCAAGGTTAAATAGGGGTCACCGTGGATTTTTGCCCAATGGCTTTCGACCTTGAGTTCGGCTGCAAGGGCCTAGTCTCACTCATTGTTTCGAGGAGAACAGCCGAGACTCTTTCGAAGGCTGACTTCAACAAGCTCGAAGAAGCGCAGAAGCTCGAGTATGTCAACCAGCTCGTTGACCTCGGATGGGTCAAGGAGCAGCGTCCTGCCTCGGGAGGAAGCGACTATGTAATCTACGCTTTCACCGACAAGGGCAGGAAGATATACGAGAATCCTGTAGAACTGCTGAGCCTGACGGATGCGGAACAGGAACACATTTCCCTCCTCCGGAAGCTGGACTCCCTCAAGAACGACGATTCTGTGGCAATGATGCCGCAGGTCCTGCTTTCCCTCGCAAACGCATGCCTGGGCGTCGGCAGATACGACAGTGCGCTGATGTACTCAATCGAGCTCCAGAAGAAGGCAGACGAGATAAAGAGCACTTATTTCAAGGCGGAAGCCGAGCTCATGATTGGTCGCGTGGACAACGCGAGGGGCGAGATGGCATCGTCACTGAAATCCCTCATGGAAGGTGCAGCGCTATTCAGGAAGATAGGCGAGGTGGCCAGGGAGGCCGACTGCCTCAGGTCCGCCGGCGGCGTTCTCTTCAAAATGGGTGACTACAAGAAAGCAATGGTAATGTTCGAAGAGAGCAAGAACAAGTTCATGCAGATCAGGCATATGCTTGGGGTCGCGAAGTCGAAGAGCAACCTGGCAATACTCTACTCGATCGCCAAGGACTACGACACGGCAGAGAAATACTGGAAGTACTCCCTCGATTTCTTCCAGGCGCTCGGGGACAAGGAGAGCGAAGGAAAGATACTGAACAACCTCGGAGCGATGCTCATAGAGGCCGGGAAGCTGGATGACGCTTCCAATTACCTGAGGCAGGGAATACTCGCCTCGAGGGCTGCCAAGGACAAGTATTCAGAATGCATGGCAGTGATCAACTTCTCATATGCGCAGGCCAAGCTTGGTTTCTTCGAGCTGGCACGCAATTCACTCGATTCGATTGTGGGTGTGCTGAAGGAAGGATATGATGCATACCTGCTTGCTTTCTCCGACTTGGTCATGGCCATGTATAACAGTCACAGGGGTACTTGGGCTGATGCTGAAAAGAAATTTGCATCTGCCATCAGGTTAGCAAACACTTCGGGCAATACAGTAGTGATTTCAGCCTGTCACGAGGAATACGGCAAAGTCCTTCTAGAAAGAAATCAAAGTGACAGGGGATTGGTGGAAATGGAACTCTCAAAAGAAATAAAAGACAAGCTACACCAGAGCGACATTAAAAGAGGTTTGGCCTCTGGCTGAGGCTCCAACCATAGAGGCCAGCATGCACTTACACTACAGCGGATTGTACAACACCAAGGTGTGAACCCCCCTCGCATTTTTTGCAAAGGCTCGAACTGCCGTTACTGGGCTGTAGTCAAACCCTGGATCCCTGAGCCTCCTCCAGCTCAGCGACCAAATGGCTACAGCTACGGCAATCCACGACGTAGTCTTGCTTATACTCTCCCTCGCTGAGGGTAGATTCAGGAATGGGTTTATATAATATTCGTCGCAAATGAAAAGGCCACTTGATAGGGGCCGTGGATTGCGACCATGTCTTGGAATTGTGACATTAACAGCATCTTCTTACCATGAAACAACTGCAATACGGGCCAGCGAAATGTATGACTGGCCCATTCCAGCAGGGATCGGTACGGAAGATGAAAAACACCGCAGTGGATGCGCAATGTGGCGCATGAACACATTTCCGTTGCACCCAGATTTGAGGCAAATAGAATAGAAATCTGCTGAATTCGTATCAAACTCCTGACTCCTCCAAGCGCTCAATTTGCACTGAATCCCGGGAAAGAGCCGTGCCTGAGCCGAAAAACAACGACAGGCAAATAAGCATACTGCTTGTTCACTTCGACGGATGTTCCTTTGATAGTAATATACGCGTATCTTGCAGGTGAAGACGATCCGCGCAAATGCACGGCAAGGAAGATGGTCAGGTTTGGCCTTGCAAAGGAGGTGCATCGCCTGACGTCTCTTCCGGGCAATGCGATAGTCCTCGACCCGACGTTCCCAAAAGCAATGTCGCCGGAGGACAGGCAGCTTGTAATGGATGATGGTCTCGTGGTACTCGACCTTTCATGGAACAAGCTGGAAAGGGTGCCGTCAAGTGTCACTTCAAGGCAGAGGCGGGCACTACCATTCCTGGTGGCAGCAAATCCGGTGATGTGGGGGAAACCACTCCAGCTCAGCAGCGTCGAGGCAGTCGCAGCAGCTCTTTACATCGTCGGGGAAAAGGAGCAGGCGGAACATGTCCTCTCGAAATTCAGCTGGGGAAGGCACTTCCTGGAGCTTAACAAGGAACCACTGGAAAGGTACTCCAAGGCAGCCAACAGCCGAGAGGTC
>JAKAVR010000014.1 GCA_021817225.1 Thermoplasmata archaeon | reverse complement strand
AGGTATCCCTCTTCAATCAGCGCGGGGCCGAGTATCATGACGCTGTCCCTGTAGTACGTGTTTTGCACCGTGTACCTCAGCTGTGTCTCATTGCCGCTGTTCTCCCCAACAAGCACTCCGTCCGACGTGGGCCTGCCGCCAAAGGCATCCGTCATCTCATGTCCCTCGATGGTCAGAAGGAGTGAGAGCTTGTCACCCGAGGAGTCCACCCAAATCCACTTGTCCACGATGAGGTCGAACTTCACATAACCGGTCATCGCCGAGATATGGAAAACCACTGTTGCCGTTGCCTGGCCGACCGCATCATGCTGATTCCCTGTTCCGTCGGGAGCAGGCACTGGAGTGCAGTTGAAGGAACGGTTGCTGACAAGGAACTCATTTGCGGTAAGTGTGAAGGCAACATCCACTGTCTTGGTTGCTTCCTGATAGGCAACAGACACGCTTGAAGTGTAGTTGAACTGGCCGTCTGTGACCCACTCCGTCACGGGGTAGGGCCTGTACATGCTCAGGAGTGCAACCGGCTCTCCGGCCTGGTCGAGCTCATAAATGCCCTTCACGGCAACTGCAAAACCTGTGTTCGTTCCGTCTCCGGCGCTGTATATATGGACCATCGGTTTGTATTCCTGGAACCAGATGGTGACATTTCCGTTGTTCACTACAAGCCTGCTTTCTTCTGCAACATAGCCGAGAGGTCCTTCGCTGAACTGCAGCTCATCCCCATCTCCCTGGTAAGCCATCGCGGAGGGCATGACGGAAAGCAACAGAAGCGCACCAATGCACACTGCGAGGCAGCTTCTTAATGCATTCAATCTTTTCACCTCGCTTAATAGCACTCTTCCCCGGACGGTAAATAGGTTGTTAGACGCTGTTCGAAAGGCTTTGGCGCATGCAGACGCAACCGCGAGAAACGGTTCACACATAGTTATTTATAATATAGTCAAATTTGAATTTGAATCAGATTGACTTTTATCGATCGGTGTGCCAGATGACTGAAGAGGAAATAAGGGAAGCCAAGCCCAAGAGAGCAAGGAAGACGACGACGCGGAAATCGAAAAAGGAAACCGAAGCTGAATCCAAGGAGACTGCTGAAGTTCCTGAACCTGAGAAGAAGCCAAGGACAAGACGTGCCTCCAGGAAATCGGCTGAGAAGAAGGCGGAGGCGCAGCCTGCGGGAAAGGAGGAGCCCAGGGCAACGGCTCCTGAACCGGCAGTCGAAGCGCCTGCCCCCGCACCCGTTGAAGAAGGGCATTTGGCAGCTGTGCCGCTTGTCACGCTCAAGTACCGCAAGGGAAGGAGCGCATACGCACATATGGGTTCCCTCAGGAAGAAGGCATACAGGGACGCACTGGGAAAGACAGAGTGGGAGAGGCTCATAAGGTGGAGGAAGGAGGGGACAATCACCCCTGTGGAGCATCCTACAAGACTGGACAGGGCCAGGGCGCTCGGCTACAAATCCAAACAGGGTGTCATTCTTGTCAGGATAAAGGTCAGGCGTGGCGGACTCCGGAAGCGCAAGATATCGAAGGGAAGGCGTGCGCGCAGAAAGGGTATCCTGAAGATCACAATGAACAAGAACATTCAGAGAATCGCCGAGGAGAGGGTGCAGAGGCATTACCCGAACATGGAGGTCCTCAACTCCTACAACGTGGGACAGGACGGAATGCACAAGTGGTTTGAGGTGATACTTGTCGACCCCTACAACCCTTCTGTGCTGAGCGACAAAAACCTGAACTGGCTCTCAGATCCTGCGCACTCAAGCAGGGCCCATCGCGGGCTCACCTCCGCCGGAAAAAGGGGAAGAGGGCTGCGGTGGAAGGGCAAGGGTGCGGAGAAGGTAAGGCCATCCATCAGGGCTCACGACAGAAAGGGAAAGTAGTTCAAAGCACCTTGTCGAGCAGTCTTTTCCTTTCGTCCTGGATGAGGCCTGTCAGCGGGTAGAACAGCGCAAGACCGTCCTTCGGCCCAGCAGTTGATGCTATGTCGGAGTATTCGGTGGCGAAGGATATTCCCTTGCAGCCGTTCTGCCTGGCAAGTGCATGCAGGTCCGTTCCTGGGTGCGCTTCAACAAATCTGATTTCAGGATCCCAGGCAACAAGCGGAGAGGCAGACTCCCTGTTGCCAGTCGCGATGATGACGCTGCAACCGCGCCTCATCATGAGCCAGGCGGCAAGTATGTCCTCGCGCCGCACCACGTGACATAAGACGGTTCCCTGGGTGCCAAGCGGCAGCCCGCCGGGTCCCATCTCCATTTCTGAATAAATGTACGCGCCCTTCTCCCTCGCCTCGACGAAAATCTCGACGTCCGGTTCCTCGAGGTCGACGGTGAGTCCAAGTTCTGCAAAACCATCCAGGATGGCCTCTCCCGCTTTTCTGGCCAGCTCCATGCTTGTATATTTCTGCTGGCCGGATCTCCTGGCCCTGATTGCGAAACTCTTCCCGCGTGCCAGCCTGCCTGAAGCGTAGGAGACAACACTCCTGAGCAGCGGCTCAAGTTCTACCTCGGCCTCTACGGCCTCGCTGTATGAGACAATTCCAAATGTGTGGGAAAAAACCTTTCGAGCCGAATCGGTGTTGTCTGTCATTACAAATATCCTGCCCCTGTCCCACGAGACCAGGCATTCGGTATTCAGCTTCACGAAGTGGTTTTCAATGTTTTCCACCAGCGAGCGCTGGAACCTACCTCTCACCTTTTCCGATTTCAGTCCCATCTCTGCATAGCGGAGCAGGAATAGCGCCATCGTAACGTCCATCTCACCTGCATAGATAAAGCATATTGCAGCCAGCGGGCGACTTAATTCATGTGCCAGCGTTTCGCCGGGTGGCGGATCAGGCGTTCGTCAGCCATTTGTCTGACTTCTGATTGTACGTCGGGAAACGATATATACGGCTTAATATGTCAGCGGGAATTCAAGGGATGGGCACTCTGAGCGCAGCATCTTCAGGCAGAACGGGCTGGTTCTACAGCTTCCTTCTCGCAAATATGACAAACGGCGGAACAGCTCCTCTCATACCTCTCTTTCTCGTTGTTGCATTTTCGGGAACGTTACTGCAGGTGGGCGTCATCACCGCTGCAACATCAGTCGCCTCCATCCCCGCATTCATAATCTGGGGTAATCTCTCAGATCACCTTCACAGGCGAAAGCTGTTCATAGTCGAGGGATTCGCCGGTCTCGTTGTCTCAATGGCAATCATGTGGCTGAGCGTCAACTTCGCGATGTTCTTTGTCGCAAACTTCCTGCTTGGTCTGCTGTATTCGGCGAGTGCGCCTGCAGGAACAGCGCTTCTGATCGAGCAGACGCCCAAGGAGCAGTGGGTCAGCCACCTCGGGCGGTTCAGCAGGCTCGGCGGAGCGGGATATCTCCTCGGGCTGATCGCGGGCGCGCTCTGGTTCTATGTGCTCCCATCGACCCCCTTTGACATGCGGACATTCTTCCTCTTTTCGACCGTTGTTGCTTTGTCAGGCGCCATACTTGCGTTTCTGCTTGTTGATGAAAAGAAAGAAGGGACAGTGAATGCAAGCGGCAGGAAGGAGAACCAATGGAATGCAATCGCAGGTGTTCCACTGCACATAACTGAAAGGGCGAAGTACCTGCCTTCAAGAATAGGTGCTGTCGTCAGGCTTGCGACACCGAGCAGCCAGGAGAGGAGCGAGATAAGCGGCAGGCTTTGGCTTTACTATCTTGTCACTATTCTTTTTTCAACCGGTTTCACTGCATTTTACGCCGTATTCCCGAACTATCTCGCTGACTACCTTGGAAGGAAATTCAGTATAGCCGAATCCCTGATTTTTCTTGTGTATATTGGAAGCTCACTCGGCTCAACACTGACCTACAGCAGGGTCTCCTCAATGGCCAGGAGTATGGGGGAGAAGAGTCTGCAGGCTATTGCAGCCTCCGTGAGGGTCATGCTCATACCCTCGTTCTTCTTCATACCGCTGCTGCTCCATTCATCTGCAGAAGTAGTAGTATCAATGGTGGTGCTGAATTCAATTATGGGCTTCTGCTGGGCAATCATAAGTGTTACAGGGCAGTCTATGGTGGCTCGCATGGCTGGTCCTCACATAAAGGGGGAAGCAATTGGCCTTTACAACTCCTCAACCGGGACGGGAGCCATAATGGGCGCCCTGATGGGTGGACTTGTGACGCAGAATTTTGGCTATATGAGCGACTTCATTTGCTCTTCCGCCTTCGTCCTTTCGGGTATCTCCGTTCTAGCCGCTGTAAGGGCGGCAGCGGACGCCCCGTCTGCTGCCTCTTCAGGGAAGGCGAAGCATCGCATCGTAAACTGGTCCAGGATTTTCACCAAATAAAATCAGGCCAGGGTGTCAGTGGAGCAAGACCATCAATTCGTCAACCTCCGACTTCAGGGCCGGGAATGCCTTTCCATCCCTTCCCGCACCCAGCTCTTCAAAGACTTCGCCGAGATCCCTCTCAGAATCCGCTATCTGGGCACGCAGCCTTTCATATTCCCTCCTGCTCTCATCCGCCTTCTTCTTCACTTCGATCCTGACGGCGTCAAGCTCGGCGGGGCCTTCGGTCCTTCTGAGCTCCTCCTCCTTTCTTCCCGCTTCTTCCCTGATGTCTTCGACAGCCTTCTGCAGATGCCTTATCCTGTTGTAATCGGAGATTGCCTCCCTGTTACCCACCAGGTGTTCAAGTGCCTCAATAATCTCCGACTCATCGCTCCTGAGCAACGAATGCCCCTCAGGAAGTTTTGAAAGGTACTTGCCCAGATTCCTTATCGCAACGCTCACTTCCCAGTCGGTTAGCTCGTCAGAATCAAATTTCACGTACGGGCTGGTGATTTCCCTGATAAGGGGCAGGAGTGTAACAAGGTTGGGAAGATGCCTGCCTGAACCTGTAAGAAAGCGCTTGAATCTGTCCATTGCGACATTGAGCTCCTTTTCATGTTCGGAGAGCTCCTTCCTCTTCTCCTCAAGCTCTCTTTTCCTCGCCTCCACATTGTGGCCATGGCGCAGGGTCGCCTCCTTCTCCATGTCAAGTCCGCCCTCGGGGGCAGGCAACCAGCCGGTAAGTGTTTCGGCCAGTTTTTTCAGCGCGTCGATCTTTCTGAAGAGCGAGAGCGCGATTTCGAGCGAATCCTCTATGCCCTCAAGCCTTTCGAGCGCCTTTTCTGCCTTCTTGGAAAGCTTTGCAGAGGCAAATATTGCATCATCGAGGTCGGACACAGCGTCCTCCAGGCGTGCAAGGATGGCATTGAGCTGCCTTTTCCTTTCATCCTGCCCGTCATATTTCTCCAGCGGTTTTGTGAGCTTCTCCGGCAATTTCGATGGTTTTATTTTGAGCGTGTCCCTGAGGGCTGGGAAACCGTACGCCCTGAGGAACGCCTTGGACTCCTTCCACTCCGTAGGAGAGAAATCGGACAGGAGCAGTTTGTAAAACTGCTGCAGAATCATGATGGATCTCTTCTGCCTCGCACGCACTTCGTCTGCTGAGGCGCTCGAACCCTCGATTTCGTCAAGTGCCTTGGTGATCTTCCTCGACAGCTCTTCTATCTCGTGCATCTCTGCCAGTTTCAATCCCTCTCCGGCCGTGTCAGGTTCATAAACCGGTCTGATAAATCAATTCACTATTTTTAATTTGTATTTTTTCTGTGTGCTTTTCCACTGCCTGCTTAATCGCTCAAAAGTTAGATAAGCGTGCATACAGTCATGGCAGCAGGGTGGTTCGTCCTGTCCACAGTCGCCATAGTTGGCGGAGGGGGCCTGGTCAGTCAGTGCGCCTCTTACGATCTTTCGCTTTCCAAAGAGGTCGAGCGAATAATAGTTGCAGACATCGATATCGGCAAGGCAAGGGAAGTCGCTCAACGCACAAACAGGCTGAGCGGGACAAGGAAGGCAACTGCGATCAGGGTGGATGTACGGAACACGGGTGAATCTGCAGATGCTGTGAGGGAAGCGGATGTGCTTGTAAACGGGGTTCAGTACGACTTCAATGAGAAGGTAATGCAGCTGTCCCTTCGTGTGGGGGCACATTACATAGATTTTGGTGGTCTGTACTGGATGACAAAGAAACAGCTCAGACACTCTTCCGAATTCAGGAAGGCAGGGCTGCTTGCCGTTGTTGGAATGGGCGCAGAGCCTGGTCTGAGCGGATTGATGGCACGGGAGCTCTGTGACAGGATGGATTCCGTCGAGACGATCAAGATAAGGGATGGATGGCGCGACTACACCAAAGGTGTGCCCCCCTTCTTCGTCACATGGTCCATACAGACGCTCATGGATGAATACACAATGCCGGGGGAAGTCTATGAGGAAGGAAGGGTAAGGAAGTACAGGCCCCTGGAACTGAGCGAGGAATATGATTTTCCCGAACCCGTGGGGAAGACGGTTGTGTATTCCACGCGCCACAGCGAAATGGCTACATTCCCGTCATCTTTCCGGGCAAAGGGAGTGAGGAATGTCAACTGGATGGAGGGAGGTCCGGGTTTCATTGAGCAGAAGTTGCTTGCGGATGCCGGGTTTGGCGACAGCAAAGCACTGGCGATTGGGGAGCTCAAGGTGTCACCAAGGCGTTTTCTGCTGGAGCTTCTGAAATCAAAGGGGCTTCTCGGGTATCCCAGGAAATGCAGGCCGGACAGCTTTGAGTGTCTGGCGGTTGAGGTTTCTGGCCAGAGAGGTGGGGAGCGTGTCGTCGAGAGAAGGACATGCACATTTCCATCAAAACCGGAGTGGGGGCTGGGAGCGGCCGAATATTCAGTTGGCATTCCAGGTGCTGCGGCTACAAGGGTCATACTCTCTGGAAAAGCAGAAAGAAGGGGAGTTCTTCCGCCCGAGATTGCCTTCAGTCCTGAAGATTTCTATCCTGAGCTTGTGGAGAGGGGGTTCAGGCTCACACCGGTCGAGAGAGTGTAGTGTCAGGCGCTTGCTTCAGTTTGAGGATGTTTGCTGTGAATACCGATGCGGAGGGCCACAACTCCAACGGCACAATCGGACCTGGTGAAACAAGCCTGATTTCGGAAAGTCTCTTAATGCATGAAATCATCCAAGTTGCATGGCTGCGGTTGTTTCGGCCGGCTTTGGCAAGTTCGGCAAGAGAAAGGAAAATATACTCGAGATAGCAGCGGAGTCCGCACTCCCGATCACCAGGAAATTCAGAGACAGTATTGACTTTGTTCTCGTCTCTAACTGTTATTCAGGAGAATTCAACGGCATATCGGGGCTGAATAACCTTGTCACAACATACCTCTCGATGGATGCCCTGCCTTCAATACGGATAGACAACACGAGCGGCAGCGGAGGCGCAGCGCTTTTCACTGCTGTGTCTCTCGTGGAGTCAGGGAGGGCAAAGTCTGTCCTGGTCGTCGGGGTGGAAAAGATGTCGGAAAAGCCCACAAAAGAGGTCACCAGGATTATCTCGTCTCTTCTTGGTGAAAGGGAGAAGGCTGCCGGGCCGTCGCTTCCTTCGCTTGCGGGGCTGCTTGCAAAGGATTACATGAGAGAATTCGGGGCACCAAGAGAGTCGTTGGCCCAGGTCGCAGTCAAGAATCACCGCAATGGTGCGCTCAATCCGCATGCACACATACAGAAGGTGCTGACGCTCGAGCAGGTCATGGGGTCTGCAGTCATAGTCGATCCGCTGAGGCTTTTTGAAATAAGTCCGATAAGCGACGGGTCAACTTCCATTCTCGTTGTGCCTGATGAAACTGCGGAGAGCTTCACAGACAAACCTGTCTATGTCAAGGGCATTGGCATGTCCTCCGAGGCAGCCTACCTGACGGACAGGAAGACATTCACCGACATACCCTCTGTGAGGAGGGCGGGAGAGATAGCGAAGAGACAGTCAGGCGTGGATAGGCCTGATTTTGCCGAATTGCATGATATGGCCACCGTGCTTGAGATAGTGCAGTCGGAGTCCCTCGGATTCTTCAAGAGGGGCGAGGGATGGAGGGCTGTCGCCGACGGCGTTACCGAGATTGGCGGTGAATTTCCGATAAACGCCAGCGGCGGTCTCAATTCGAAAGGGCACCCTATCGGCGCGACCGGCATCGCCCAGGCTGCGGAGGTGTTCCAGCAGATACGGGGCGAAGCAGGGCAGCGCCAGGTGAAGCATGCGGAGAATGGCATGATGATGAACATGGCAGGATTTGGAAACTCTGCGGTGGCTGCAGTAATGGGGGCGGTCAGGTGAAGATATTCAGATGTGAAACGTGCGGCAACGAGGCATTTGAAAGAAGGGCAGTTTGCCGGCAATGTTTCGGGGAAAGGTTCGAGGAATTGGAGGCCGGGGAACCGCAGCCGGTTGTTTCAGCCATGCTTACCGTCACACCGGAAGGTTTTGAGGATTCCTACGAGCTCATTGTGGGCACGCTGGGCAGGACAAAGGCGATTTACAGGAAATTGTGAAAACGGGGAAGGACGACCTTGCCCCGCACGCTCCGCCATGTTTTTTAGGCGGAAGGGGAATTTGCCGCCATGCGTTCCGTATTGGTTTGCGGTGTCGGTGACGGCATAGGCGCCGCGATTGTAAGGGAGCTGAAGAGCACAGGCCATAGAGTGGTTGTTGTTTCGAGGGGCAAGATGGGTGCCGAACTGGCATCGGAGTTGTCCCTTCCACATATCGCGTGCGATCTTATGGATGAGGCGCAGGTCTCGCGCATGGTGGAAGATGCGGTCAAAGCCATCGGAAGTGTGGATTCGCTCGTTCACACCGCAGGCGGGTATTACAAGAAGGAGACGATAGAACGCACAGACAGGGAGTTCTTCACCGGCGCACTCCTGAACAACGCACTTACTTTCTACAACACGGTGCGTGCCAGTCTGGAGCAACTCAGGTCGAGCGGTCGCGGCTCAGTTGTGGCCGTTTCTGCCGCACCCAATGTCTATCTCAACAGCAACGTCGGTTATGCAGCAGGCAAGGGCAGCGTGCATTTCATGGTCAGGCAGCTGTCTGTGGAGCTAATGAAGCACAACATTGCAGTCAATGGTATTTCCCCAGGGTTTTTTGGCCGCGGGCCTGAAAGCTACAGTGACGAGAAAGCAGTCCTGCTTCAGAAAGGGAGGTTGCCGGGGCAGAGCGTGGGCAGGACAGTAGTCCACCTGCTTGAGAATCCGCTCATCACTGGCCAGCTGATCGAAGTGGATGGCGGCCACTCCATGGACATCCCCTCCGGCCTCTGAGGACGAAACCGGTACGCACGGCCTCACCGCCAGTCAGTCATCTTGGCAGGCAGGGGTATTGCCCAGCCTGCCCCTGAAGCTTCCCATGGTTATCCAGGATGCATGCCGGAACATCTGTAAATCGAAAGAGAATTTCGTGTCCGACAGGGTAAAAGCGGCCGCTCGATAGTCGTCTTACAGCATCTGCACCATTTCCGAAGGTCGCAACAATCTGTTGCGGTTGAGCTAGATTCTGCGCGTTTTCGCGAGTTTGACACTGCCGGGAGGGCCGGAACCTGAAAACGTTTATAGCATGATCTTGCATATCACGCCGACATGACGGGGGTTGTTGCATCCGCGGACAAAATGGATGCGTCTGCGAAACATGTCTTCTGGGCCAGCTATTTCGGATGGCTGCTTGATGGATACGACACTACGATCTACGCCTTTGTGATCGTGGCATCTCTTGGATTCCTGATGCCGGCAAGCGGTATTCACCTGACCATCGCGGAAAGGACTTATTATGTGCTTGTGTTTTTCGCCATATTCCTAGTCGGCTGGGGCACTGCATTCACCTTTGGTCCGCTTGCTGACAAGGTAGGAAGAATGAAAACACTGGGCATTGCCATTTTGCTGTATGCAATTGGCACCTTCCTATCCGGCGCATCTTTCAATCTGACCGAGTTTGGCATAGCGAGATTCATCGCTGGTTTCGGACTTGGCGCGGAGTGGTTCATCGGCGGGACCGGGGTTTCAGAAGTGTTCCCTGAGAAGTCCAGGCATATATGGGCAGGCAGATTCCACAGTGCCTGGTATGCAGGCTTCATTTTGGCTGCAGTAACCACGCCTCTGCTTCTGCTATATGTGTTCAAGGGAACAACCGGCTGGACAGCGGGGTGGAGGATCATCTTCTTCATAGGTATAATTCCGGCAGTAATACTCGCATACATCAGACTGGCTGCAAATGAGCCCGAAGTGTGGCAGCAGAAGAAGGCGAGATTCGGCAACAAGATGAACATGTCGCTGTCATTCAAAACGCTGTTCTCACAGCGGTACCGGAAGACGACGATCCTCATGGTGCTCGTCATGGTTCCTGTAATAACCGGTCTTTACGGAGGGACCCTGTTTGCGCCTTCCGCAATTACCAACCTGGTGGGTGTCGTGCTGCCCAAGGCAACGGCAACATGGTATGTGGTGCTTGGCGGTACAACGATTTCGGGATTCACACTTCTCTTCTGTCTGCTCATGCCATATATGGTCAGGAGAATGGGAAGGAAGGTGACCCTTGCGATATTCATGACATTCATGATAATCGGTCTGGTCACCGCCTTCGGGGTCGCTTACACATCGAACAATCTGTTTCTGTTCCTTCCACTGCTCATACTGCTCGGCATAGGCGGGGCTGATTTCTCAGTGTTTTCCCTCTGGGTTCCGGAAATATACCCCACAGAGGCAAGGGCAGGTGGTTTTGCCCTCATCACCGCGCTCGGCAGATACGCGGGCGCCGGTCTTGTCTTTGCCATTGCTGCCCTGACCAAGATGGTTGGGCTGGGAGACTCGCTGGCTTATGCCTCGGTGGCTTTCGTCATTGGCCTGATACTGCTTATGTTTGTGAAGGAGAACAGGACAAAGCAGCTTGACAGGACGCTCGACAGCATGGCCATCGAAAGGGGAGCAGACACTGACTGATCCCCCAACCCTTTTTATTTTCCATTTTTAACCGAGCCCGGCTCGGCAAGCACGACGAAATGCGTCAGGCGCAATGATCATTGCAGGTCATGATGCGGGTGGCAATGTCCGTCAAACCGCTCACCACCTCCGCTGCTTTGAATTTACTTTCAAGAAGCGCGGCATCTTCGTGACTGGGTGCGACGGCTTTTGACATCGCTTCCCGGGTGGCCATTATCGGCCTCCGACAGCCCCGGGGATAACACGGCCGGTGTGGAAATCTCACAGAGTCATAAATATCTGCGAAACGATAAACCATGCCTGCTGGTCAAGGATCGGGGGTTAGGAAAACATGGTCATGCAGGAGATATCGCTGGAAAAGGCAAAAGAGATGGCAGTCAGCAAGAACCTTGTTCCGGGACGTGTGAAGGGCACCGCTGGTGTGCAATTCACAAAGGGCAACAACAACAGGCTGGAAGTCATAGGCTGGGACGAGTTCGAGCGGGTCATGCGCGACAATAATCTGGCCGTTTATGAGAGCAACGGCTGGATGAAGATAATGAGGCGTGCCTGAACCGGCCGGCACTCCTGACATTGGTTGCATCTTGTTCCTGAATAACAAGTCCAGATATGTGCTATGCCGTCAACTCTAGGCCAATCAGCCAGTTGCCTGTCAGGGCGAATGACAGGTTATTTATCAGGGAATGATCTAGTCGCATTTCCTGCAGCAGGGATAACCAAGCCTGGTCAACGGTGCCAGATTCAGGGTCTGGTTGCGTAGGCATTCGGGGGTTCGAATCCTCCTCCCTGCACCACAAGTCGTTTCCTGCTCGAAATTCTCAGGCGTCAATTACAAATCTGGCCATGCATATCCAGGCCTCCATATCGCACCAATTGAAGGATTCATGATGCCAACATCCTTGTGAGATATGCTTCGACTTAACACGTTTAGCATGCTGCCGAACACTCTCGATTCCGAATCGATTCGTTCTGACAAGCTCATATTCGGTACGGTACCGTATTGAGAGGTTAGCGTAACGGATGGGAGGGGAACTTCTCCGGAACAACTCAGGACAATCGCAATGCAGACGGTGAGACGGTGCAGGGTTCCGACTTGGTCGACAGGTAATTATACTCGATGATTGTCAACTGCTTAACCAATATGGTCGATTACAAGTGGGTAGCCCTCTCAAACACAACTCTTGGCGTACTGATGGCAATGGTCAACAGCACAATCATACTGATATCCCTGCCGGCCATATTCAAGGGGATAGGCATCGATCCGCTGACCTCCTTCCAGTACCTGTTGTGGATACTGTTCGGGTACAATATTGTGACAGCCACGCTACTCGTCACTTTTGGAAGGCTGTCGGATATTTTCGGCAGGGTCAGGCTCTATAACCTCGGCTTTCTCATCTTCACCATCGGTTCGATAGCACTGTGGTTGACGCCCGGGACGGGCATTGAAGCCGCGGACTACATCATAATGTTCAGGATAGTTCAGGGAATAGGAGCAGCTTTCCTTTTCTCAAACAGTGCAGCAATACTCACGGATGCGTTTCCGCACAATGAGAGAGGCAAAGCCCTCGGAGTCAACCAGATCGCCGCCTTGGCGGGTTCTCTGGTGGGGCTTGTGATTGGCGGCATACTCGCAACATATGACTGGCGGTACGTCTTTCTTGTAAGCGTTCCCGTAGGCATCCTGGGAACGGTATGGTCCTACTCCAGGCTGAAAGAGATAGTCAGGCCTTCAAAAGGGCAGAAGATAGATTATTGGGGCAACTCGACATTTGCAATCGGGCTTACGCTGATTCTCGTGGGAACGACATACGGCCTGATGCCCTACGGCAGGGACGCAATGGGCTGGGGGAGCCCTTGGGTCATAGCATCACTGGCCGCGGGAATACTGCTGCTTGTGATATTCCCTTTCGTCGAGATGAAAGCAGAGCAGCCTATGTTCAATCTCGGCCTCTTCAAGCGGAGGATTTTCTCGATGGCCAATTCAGCCGGTCTGCTGTCATCAATCGCAAGAGGCGGCGTGATGATAATGCTGATAATACTCCTGCAGGGCATCTGGCTTCCCCTGCACGGCTACAGCTATGCGTCTACTCCCTTCTGGGCAGGGATATACATGATGCCCATGATGATAGGCTTCATTATAATGGGACCACTGAGCGGGTGGCTGTCTGACAGGCACGGTGCACGTGGCCTCGCCTCAATAGGCATGATGATTCTCACAATATCGTTCCTGCTCATGCTCCTGCTTCCCTACGACTTCGTCTACTGGCAGTTTGCTATATTGCTCCTGATGCAAGGCATGGGCATGGGTATGTTTGCTGCCCCAAACACAGCATCGATAATGAATTCTGTCCCACCGGAATCGAGAGGCGCCGCGTCAGGCATGACTGCCACAATACAGAACAGCGGCCAGACCATCAGCATTGCAGTTTTCTTCATAATTATTATCGATGCTCTTTCCTCGAGCCTGCCTGGAACTCTTCATACCGCACTGATTGCAGCTGGTGCATCCCCCCAGCTCACCGCGGCCGTGGATTCGCTCCCGCCAACAGGCGCTCTTTTCTCCGCATTCCTGGGTTTCAACCCGGTCCAAGCAATGCTCAGTTCCTACCCCTCGCTCTCATCGACGATTTCACCATCGACCTACGCGCTCATTACGGGAAAGTACTGGTTCCCGACAGTAATAGCAGGCCCATTTATGGGAGCGCTCGGAGATGCATTCATCATAAGCGCTGTCCTCTCCGCGGTGGCGGCTGTTGTCTCGCTGTTCAGAGGCAGGGCTTATGTGTATGGTGTGGACGTGGAACCGGAGTCGCGCAAGCAGGGCAAGAAAACACTCGTGGCAGGCACAGGAAATATTCCGATGTCTCAGGGGATAGAGAGCATACCGGCAGAGAAACCCGCGGAAAATAATGAGTCTGGAGGAAGTGTTTAGGCGCATGTCAGACTCACTCGATGCATGGATGAGGTTTGCGGATGCGGTAAGCATCATGAGGAAAGAGTTCGGCAAGAACCTCAAGAAATTTGACCTCTCTCTCATGGAATATAGAACGCTTGCCAGGGTTGAAGAGGCGGGCCCATCGCCGATGGTCAGAATCGCGGATGAACTGCTCATGACAAGGGCGGGGACGACATTGCTGACCGACAGGCTTGAGAACAGAGGGCTTGTCAGCAGGGTGAGGAAGCCCGGGGACCGCAGGGTAATTTTCATCACAATAACAGCAAAGGGAAAACGCCTGCTTTCCAGGGCGAAGAAGAGCCACGACGAGCTTGGGACGGGAAAACTGAACAATCTTACCGAGGATGAGATTCGTGCATTATTGGAAATAGTTGAGAAACTCAGCGGGAAAGCAGTGCATGCCATTCCCTCGGCCGTGAAGTAGTCATGAAGCTCTTCTTCCGCTAAGAATGGAATGGTTGCAAATTCGGTTGAGAGAGTTGGCCGTTACCAAAAGAGACTATGCGGAGGGCCGGATTCGAACCGGCGAACCCCTGCGAGACGAGACCCTCATTCTCGCGCCGTTGACCGTGCTTGGCTACCTCCGCACACGATGAATGCGCAACGCGTCATACATATTAAGTTTTGTTAGCTGCTCTACCGCGGAATCATTCTTTCCTCGTCAGGGGCGCGAGGTTCATGAGCATATCCCTGACCATTCCGGAGAGTGTGTATTTCGCGGAAAATCCCCACTCTCTGGCAGCCGCACTCGAATCGAGGGATCTCGGCCATGTATCGGCGATTGCCTGCCTTTCGTCGGGGGCATATCTGACGGAGAAACATGGATTGATTTTCCTTATTTCATTCTCGAGATCGGAGGGGCAGAAACTGAACGCCATGACGTTGAAGTTTGTCCTGTGCACGAGAGCAGATGACGGTGCCTCCAGAAGCTTCACGATCGCGTCGAGTGCGTCAGGCATGTACATCATGGGCAGCATAGTTTCCCTTTTGAGGAAGCATGTGTAGTTTCCGCCCCCTGCTGCCGCCCTCAGCATCTCTATCGAGTAGTCGGTGGTTCCCCCTCCGGGCGGAGTCCTGTAGCTCACAATACCCGGCAGCCTGAGACCTCTCACATCCAGGCCGTACTTCCTGAAATGGTATTCGCCAAGTTGTTCACAGAAGAGTTTCGTCATGCCGTACATTGTTGTCGGCCTGGTGATTGTCTCTATCGGGACATTGTCCTTGGGCGTGTCTGGGCCGAATATACCTATGGTGCTCGGGAAGAAAAGTTTCATTCCGCTAACTGCAGATGCAGCGTTGAGGACATTCCTCATGCCGTTTACGTTTACATCGAATGCGAGGTCGGGTGTTTTCTCCCCTTTCGCCGACAGAATCGCTGCCAAGTGTACTATTGTGGTAACGCCCTCCTCCTTCACAAGCTTCTTGACCGAGTCGGCGTCAGTGACATCTAGCGCTGCCGTCATGCAGTCCTTCCTGTTTGGTTTCACAATGTCCGTGGCAATGACTCGATCTGCACCATAGCGTCCCACGAGGGCTACGGTCAGTTCAGTTCCTATCTGTCCGCTTGAACCGGTGATTAGAAATCTGCCATCCATCTGCTGCATCTTTTCGGGAGCTCCCCGGGTTTGTAATTCATGAGATACCGAGAAGTTATTTAAGTATCCTACTGAGTCAAGTCTGATTTGGATGACAAAACTCAGCTGGATATCGGAGGAAATCCAGGCGCTGAAGGACGCAGGAAGGTATGTCCCAATCCGCGCACTTCAGAGCTCGCAAGGGGCATGGGTCACAATAGAGGGGAAGAAGGTACTCAATCTTTGCAGCAACAACTATCTCGGTTACGCTAACCACCCTGAAGTGAAGAAGGCGGCTGTTGATGCCATAGAACGTCTTGGCGTCGGCGCGGGTGCTGTGAGGAGCATTGCGGGCACGAATGAGCTTCACCTCAGGCTGGAGGAGAAAGTTGCGAAATTCAAGCACATGGGAGCGTGCCTGACATTCCAGGGCGGCCTGCTTGCCAATTCAGGCACGCTGCCCGTTCTGGTCGGAAAGGATGACATTGTCTTCAGCGAAGAACTCAACCATGCAAGCATCATCGACGGTGTCAGGCTAAGCTCCGCCAAGAGGGCAGTCTACAAACATCTCGATACAGCGGATCTGAGGGAACAGCTTGTCCAGCACAGGAAAGAAGGGAAACGGGCTCTCATCGTCACCGATGGTGTGTTCAGCATGGATGGTGACATCGCCCCATTGCCGGAGATAGCTGAGCTGGGGACTGAATTCGATGCCATGGTGTATGTCGATGATGCTCATGGTGAGGGTGTGCTGGGAGACCACGGCAGAGGGATAGTGGACCATTTCCACCTGACAGGTAAAGTGGATGTTGAAATGGGAACTTTCTCAAAGGCGATAGGCAGCATGGGCGGTTTCGTTGCTGGAACGAGCGAACTGGTCGATCTCTTGAAACAGAGGGCGAGGCCATTCCTTTTCAGCAGCGCACTGAATCCGGGCGATGCCGCGGCGGTGCTGAAATCGATAGAGCTGATGGAGAAGGACGACTCGCCAATAAAGAAACTGTGGGAAAACTCGGCAACACTGAAGGATGAACTGAGGAAGGCCGGTTTCGACACGGGGAACAGCAAGACGCCTATCACGCCTGTGATGACGAAGGATGAGAAGAAGACTGTTGAGCTGAGCAGGATGCTGTATGAGCAGGAGAAGATACTCGCTTCGCCAATCGTCTATCCAACCGTTGCGCAGGGAACGGCGAGAATAAGGCTCATGCCTTCGGCAGTTCATTCCAGGGACGACATAATGTTTGCGGTGGATGCCTTCAAGAGGTCGGGGTCAAGGCTTGGAATGGTGTGAAATGACCCGCTGACCGGGTATAGCAGCTCTCCCTGGCTGACGCCCGGCAATTTGCGAATTATATGGCAGCCGACAGACAACGGTCCTCGGGACAGCTTCCGGGCCAGAAAGTTGATTTTCGACGTGCGAATGAAATAAAGTGTTTCTGATTGAAAATTGGCCGTTAGTTCAGGTAAGTTTAATAGATGTGCGGGAAATAGCATTACAGCCAGGAGAAGGAGGGCAGCCGACGGTAGCCGTGAAAACGGCAGCTGAGGAAAGTCCCCTCTCCCGAGAAAGGTGGTCCGTTTAAACGCGGAGGGGCGAGAGCCCCGGCAAGGGCGCAGAAACGACACAGCCGGAGTCAAGGATGATTCGCGGACGATGACATTCCTCCGGATATGATGAAACGGCGACACCCCACTGGAGCAAGTCCAAACAGCCGGCATTTCTCAAATCCGGCAGGTAGGACGCATCAGTCGAATGCTGCCTGAAACAGAAAGGGGCTTACTACCTTCACCTGGCACCATTGTAAAGACTTATTGCCATGTTTGGTCCCTGCACCCTACCCCCGGTGGAAAAGGAACCTGCGGGTTGATGTTTCTGCCACCGGACCGCCGATGCCTGGGGGGCCTTTTGCAGTGCAGTCACTCTGGGCAATGCGAAAAATAGGGGTGGACAGGCTGCTGTTTGAAAGCGATTATCCACCTGACAGACCACTCAGTGCTGTTGATGCGATATCCTGTCTTTGATTCAAATCTGATGAACTCCAGAGGATATTCTTTCAGAATGCGTCTGAGCTTTTCGGACGGAGAAAGAACGTAGTTTGCGCTGCGCCACAGTTTGTTATGAAGAAAGCGGCAAAGGTCTTCGCGCTTCGCATACGATGAAGCCCGCCGGTGCGACGCAAAATTTCCCTGAGGCGGAGGGCGGCAGTGAAAGGCTTAAGTTGATTGCCACGATGCTTTGACAATGGTTCATGGCCAGATAAGATTCCTGTATGCGGGAATTGAAGTGGCCGATCTTGAGCGATCTCTCAGGTTCTACAGCGGACTTGGATTCAAGGTGGTCATCAGAGGCAAAATGGAGCACGGTGGAGAATGGGTGCACCTGCGCATGCCTCATCAGGCGCAGAGACTCGAATTGAATTACTATCCCGCGGGAAGCAGGTTCCGTCGTCCTTACAGAAGTGGATCAGAGCTGGATCACCTGGGCTTCAAGGTAGGGGATGCAGATGCATGGGCCCGCAAGGCTGTCAGGCTTGGTGGCAGGATAGTGGATCGGGTTGATGAGGAGCACGAGTGGCTGGTCTACGTGACCGATCCCGATGGCATATGGCTGGAGTTCATAGGTGATCCCTCTTTGAGAAAAACTGTCAGGTGAATGCCAGGTTTCCGTTTGTTCCGGCAACTGCGACTTTCAAGATTGCTACGTTGAAAGTCTTCTGGCAGGCCTTTCAAGGCAAATTGTAAGGACGGATTCAACAGCCCGGCAGCTCATTTCGAAAGGCAGATTCAATAGGAAAATTTATTAAATAGACATTATTCATAATCCACCGATAATAATTCAGGCGGAGGTTATATCTTGGAAAAGTGTCCCACATGCAAGAAAAATTTTGAGACTCCAATTAGGTTATACGCTCATCTGGTCGAAAAGCACGGCATGTCGGCCGAAGAGGCACGCCTGACTGCCTGGCCAAAGGGAGCCGTCCTCTGATTCAGATTGGAACGGCTCTTATATTCAGGCCCTTTCCCTTGAATGATTCTACCAGCTTGTCAAGGTGCTGGCCGTCTTCCACTTCTATCAGGACGCTCGGATGGAAGCGATTAAGCGACCCTTCTGAGAGAAGTGGATTGTCCTGAAGGCTGAGGACAGTTGCCCCGGCTTCAGCGATAAGCGTGAGCGCATCCTTCATTGCCCCGGGACTGTCGGGCAGATCCAGTTGCACCATGGCGATCCTTCTATGCATTACAAGCCCGCGCATTATCATCTTTCTCACAAGGTTAAGATCGACGTTTCCCCCAGACACAACAAGGCCGACCTTCTTTCCATCGACTTTCAGCCTTCCGGATAGCAGCAGAGCAAGAGGAGCCGCTCCCGCGCCCTCAACAAGCTGCTTGGACCTCTCGAGAAGCAGGAACATCGCCTCTGTTATCTCGTCCTCTGTCACCGTGTAGACACTGTCGACAAGAGATCTTGCTATTCTGAATGCTATTTCCCCCGGCTGCTTGATCGCTATTCCGTCAGCAATGGTCTCACCGGCATCCGCTTTTACAATCCTGCCCGCCTTCACCGATTCGGCGAAAGACGGCATGGCCGCGGCCTGGACCCCGATTATCTTGGTCTTCGGGCAGAGATGCTTCACGGCCACGGCTATGCCCGATATGAGTCCTCCTCCCCCAATTGGGCATATGATGTAGTCCATTTCCTTCACTTCGCACATCTCAATGCCAGTCGTCCCCTGGCCGGCGATGACCAGAGGGTCATTGTAGCCGTGGATGAAGGTCATCTTTCTTTTCTTCTGCACCTCCAGAGCCTTCGCAAGCGCATCGTCAAATATCTGGCCGTGAAGCATCACTTCCGCGCCGTAGTTCTTGGTTGCGGCGACTTTTGCGAGTGAAGCATGCTGGGGCATGACAACGACGCTCCTTATCCTGTTCAAGGTGGCTGACAGGGCCACGCCCTGGGCGTGGTTGCCGGCAGACGCGGTGATTACTCCATGCCCCTTCTGCTCCGAAGTGAGCTTGCTTATCTTGTTGTACGACCCCCTCATCTTGAACGAGCCCGTTCTCTGCAGGTTCTCCAGCTTGAGGTAGACCTGTCCGCCGAACAGCCTTGAGAATGAAGACGAAAGTTCGAACGGGGTCCTGGCAACAACACCCTTTATTGTGCGGGCAGCAGATTCAATGTCTGCGTAGGTCACAGGAAAAGTCTCTTCTGCTTTCATTTACGGCAGTAAGAGCCAACTGCTCTCTTAAAATTGATGGAATTCGAACCTTCCTCTCGTCTGGTTCACCAGGCCGCAACACCCATCTCTCCGGCCGGAAGGGTGCACCATCCGTCGCCGCGGGCTGTCAAAACAATTATTAATGACCTGAATTGTGCTTGGCGGTGGACAGCTGCCTGACCGCTACAGAGGGGCAACTTCCTCTGTGTAGAGAACCGCCCCGGAAGGTGTGAACACGAAGCTCGAAACTTATCTTGTTGGAATTCAGCCAAGAACTGAGGAACTGATAGCAGGTACAAGGGACTGGGACAGGAAGAGGATAGGAGACGAGGAACTCGATGAGCTCAGGAATGCAGCGGCTGCCAGGGACTTTTCGCTTCAGGCCAAACTGAATTACAGCTATATCTCAGACCCGATGTTCTACTGGCAGGACCTGATAAGGCCATTTATCGACTCACTTGAGGGGCTAGACAGCGGCCCTCAGCTCACAAGGTGGTTTGACAACAATACATTCTACAGGAAGCCGAGGATCAACGCCTATCCAAACATATTGCACAGGAAGCTGTTGAAATACTACTTTGACAGGCTCTGGGACTTCGGCGCCCGCGCGAAGGTGGTCATCCCGGCCCCATATGGTCTTTATACTGCATCGGACAACAGGTATTTCCCGGACAGACGGTCGGGCATACTTTCATTCGCGCAGGAAATGGAGCGTGTGGCCCTTCTGCTTGAGGAAAAGGGAGTGGGGCAGATTGAATTCGTGGAACCGTTCCTTTTTTTCAGGAAGCCAGAACAGGAGGACATAGAGCTGGCCATTGATGCCTTTAATCTCACCACACAGCGGCTCAAGTGTGAAGTGATGCTTCATTTCCCCTTCAGCAACCTGGCAGGTCATTTCAGGGAGATACTCGATTTCAACGCATCTGTCATCGGGATAGACTTCTTTTCAACGTCATTATCGGATGTGACGGACTTTGACACAAAGAAGGGAATAGCCGCGGGATGCGTCGACGGAAGGAACAGCCTTCCGGAGGACAGCGGCTGGGTGAAATCATTTGTGCGCTCTGTCATAGACAGGCTGGGCGACGTAAGGCAGCTTGCTATCATCCCCAACTGCGACCTTGAATTCCTGCCAAGACCCATCGCCGAGGAGAAGATGAAGATTATGTCTGAAGCGAAAAAGAAGGTGGAAAGCGATGCCTGAATTGTTCCCTTGCCAGGAAATAGGCAGCATGGCAAAGCCGAACTGGCGTGTGCTCGGATACAGAGGGGCGCCCATAACGGATGAGGACTTCAGTGAGGCGAAATACTGGGGAAGGAAGCTCCATGTGGAGGGTTACGAGAAGCTGCTCGAACTCCTCAAGTCGGAGGATTCGCCGCAGGTGAGGGAAGGCATCAGGCAGTGGTCTGCCATTTATGCCATACGCCTGCAGGAAGCAGCTGGGCTTGACATAGTGTTCGACGGCGAGCAGTGGCGTACGGAGATGTACGAGGCGCTTGTCAGGGAGGTCCAGGGCTTCCAGTTTGTGGGACACGTGCGTTCATGGGACAACAAGTACTACAGGAAAGCTTCCGTTGTGGATGAAATAAAGTGGCTGAAGCCTATATATCTGAACGAGTACCAGTTCACAAAGGAGCATACTGACAGGATCGTGAAGGTGCCATTCACTGGACCGTACACTGTGACGGACTGGTCCTTCAATGAATATTACCAGAAGAAGCTCATGGAGTCGATTGCAGATCCGCGCGAGCTCAGGAAAAAGGCATACGGCGATCTGCTTTTTGAGGTGTCAAGGAAGCTGATAAGGCCGGAGATCGAGTCACTTGTGTCGAACGGTGTCAAGTGGATCCAGATAGACGAACCAGCCCTCAGCACCCAGCCTGGCAAGGAGCAGATTTCCGATTTTGTAAGCGCGATAAATGAGGCAATAAGCGGTTTCGACTGCAAGTTCTCGCTTCACGTGTGCTACTCTTCAGACTATGAATCTCTCTTTCCTGAGCTGCTTGAGGCAAAGAAGATAAGCCAGTACGCGCTTGAATTTGCGAACAGGGACAGCAACAAGCTCGGTGAACAGAGGCGCCTGGGATATGACGTGGTGGCACACCTTAATCAACTGGGCGCAGGCAAGGAGATTGGACTCGGCGTTGTGGATGTGCACGACGATGCAGTTGAGCCCGCAGCACTCGTCAGGGAAAGGATTTTACACGCAGCAAAACTCATAGGAGATCCGAAGCTCATCTATGTCAACCCGGACTGCGGCCTGAGGACAAGAAGCTGGAAGGTTACATACAACAAACTGCTCAGCATGTCGAAGGGCGCTGAGATGGCGAGACAGTCGTTTGCCTGATCAAGCGGTGGCAGGAGGCTGGAGCCCGACGGCCCTTATGAGCTCCATATGCTCATCATCGCTTATCCATTCGACCCTCAGGTATTCAGCAAGCTCGGTGTCAGCCATCCCCATCCTCTTCCCTTCCCTGACGGCAACCGCATACGCCTCGATCTCGGTGGTCCTCCTGACGTACTTGAACCTGCGATCGTAAAGGTTTCTGCCGTCGTGCAGCTGGAAAATGTGGACAAGCTCATGCAGGTAGTCAAGGTAGACAATCCTTGGGTCAGAGTCCTTGATGTGTGACAGGCAGGCTACAAGTCGCCTGTCCTTGTCGTCCACATACATGTAGAAATCACGAGTGTCATCCACAAGCACCTTCGTCCCTGTGACAAAACTCTCATCCAGATGCCTCTGGCGCAGCAGTTCCCTTATTTCCTCTACAGACTGAAGTCCTGAACAGAGCTGGCCCAGCTCATGCTCTCCCGCCGCCGGACTTCGGTTGAGTCTCCCGGCAACCGGGTGATGCGCTTCTGCGGCCCCGTGATTTTCCATTGTAGAGAGTTTAGCGTGGTCCTGCTCTTAACCTTTGACCCGTCGATGCCTTTCCTTCCGCTGCAGGGCTACTTTTCAAGCAGTTTGGCAATCCTGTCCCTGATGCCGTCCAGTTCTGTCGCGAATGCGGAAATCTTTTCCCTGCCGAGGTCTTCGAAGTATGAGACATATGTGCCCATCTCAGCAACCATCTGATCGACCGTTGTCGGACCCCCCATCCTCGGCCAGAATTGTGATTCCGCCTCTTTCGAACCCTTCTCTGTAAGGTGGTACTTCCCATCAGTCTGCTTTGCCACCATGCCCTCGCGGCTCAGCGTATCCATCAGAGGGTAGATGGAGCCGGGAGATGGCCTCCAGAAGCCGTAGCTCTGTTTCTCAATGTCATCCATCAGTTCAACTCCGTTCTTGGGAGATTGCTGAAGTGAAGTCAGCACAAACCTCTTCAGACCCTTCTGGGGACCCCTTGCAAAGTTCGCAAATTGCCACATATCTATCCGATATCGAATTCGATATCGATTAGATAAACCTTTGCTCTTTACGGCTTGTATGCTCGTTCAGAGTCTGAGAAGACACAGTCATTGGTCTATTCGGCTACAACCCGGGCGGGATGTTTCGGCCGGAGCGACGTAAACCAATTATATGAATTGCCTCAATTCACGGGCGAGGTACAAGATAGATGACAGGTCACCCTGCCGGCCCCCCGATGGCCGAGTGTGCACTTCCTGAGATGTTTGGAAACAAGGCAGTCAAAAGCCCCGACCTCGTACTTGTGACTGGAGCGGAGGGCGTGCTTGGCGGAAGCCTGTTCTACGACCTGCTCAGGGCTGAGTTCAACATCAGATGCCTGCTGAAATTCGAGGACGAGGGAAAGATAGACAGGAAGCCTGGCGTTGAATTCTTCTACTGTGATCCGCTGACCGGCGACATACCTGAAAGCGCTTTTGACGGTGTCAGGTATGTGGTCAACATCGCATCGCCGCTCAACAGCGGGAGTCTGCCAACCGAGGACCGCGAAGCGACTGAGCGGCTCAACAACATACTTATCACAAGGACAAAGTCAAAACCAATTTCCAGGTACGTCTCACTCAGCTCGATAAATGTGGCGGAGGTGACCGGAACCGACGATGTATGGCCGGGCATCGCCTGGCATCTTGAGTATTCGATAATCAACAGCGGGGTGCCCTACACAATATTCAGGTCGGGGGTGCTTCTGGGAGAGTCCAACCGGATCGCCCTTGGAATAATCGCCTCCTCCGGGGGCCCTTTCTCGTTCCTGGGAAAGAAGGGAGGCGCATTCTACATCACACCTGTCAAAATGCTGACGGAGGCAGTGGCAAGAGCGCTCAAGACTGACCAGGCGCTGAACAAGACATACAATGTCACTCTTGACAACCCGGTCGGAAGGAAGGAAATTGCGAAACTGCTCCCTTCTGCAGCGAAGCAGCGGGGGGAGAGACTCTGGGAGACAGATACTCAGGTGCGCCTCGCTTCAGCCATCCATTCGAACAGTGCGCATTCCGTTGCCGAGCTTGAGATCCTGCCCAAGGACTTTGAGGGATCCGCACCCATTGCGTGAACCTCCCCCTCAGCCGACGGTCTTCTCGAGCACGGGCATTATTTCGGCAGTCAGCAGGTCATTCAGCACTTCCCTCTTGAAATCAATGTTCCATACGTGCTTGGTGCTCGACGACCTTATCGATTGCGTTCCAAGCTTGGAGTGTATCTCCTTCATTGCCGTCGAATCAAACTCAGACCCTGATATTGTGATGGAAATCCTTCCGTCAGGCAGCGGACTGAGCTTCCGGATGCCAAGCAGTATGGTTTCCGTGGCAGCAAGGGCTCTCGATTCTGCGTCCACGGCGCTGGCCACTCCCCTGCTACCCGTCTTCATCTTTGTCGATATCCTGACCTTCGGATCCCTGTAGAATGAATTTTCCTCCTCGAACACTGGCATCAGGTTCTCCACCTTGATGTCAACTCCTTTGTGCTTCTCCTTCACGTCAACCGTCAGTTCCTTGAGGACCCTTCTTCCAAACTTCGACAGTCTTCCTTCCTGCCTGCCGCTTTCATTGTAGAATGCACTCAGGACCATGTCCCCCTGAACCCTGTAAATTGGTTCAAAATGGCCTGAATAGTAGAGCGCATCATAAACCTCGAGGGGCAGTTCGCCGGGATCGGTTGCCCTGATATAGAAAGAAAGTTCAATCTGTATGTTGTCCCTGGCCATTCTAACTCCACTATATACAGGAGTGTAATAATCATTTCATATTCCCCCGGAGGGGGCAGCGCATGACAAGGGTAAAGGGGTCGGTTAATTCCATGGTCACGGGCAAGATTGGCAGCGCTCAGTTCGAAAGGCATGTGCTCGATTTCACGGGCGCCCGGAGGCGTGATGTTCTGACTGGTCCGAAATTCGGTTTGGACTTCGGCCTTATCGGCATGGGCGGGCAGAGAGTCATGGCCGTGAGCACGGACCCGATATGGGTCGACCGTGTGTATGGCCTGAAGAAGGCTTCGTGGTTTGCATTCCACACAATCGTGGGTGATGTGGCCGTTAGCGGGCTATCTCCTGCGTACCTTGCAGTCGACTGGAACCTTCCCGCCATTTCACCAGCGGAGCTTGATGTGATGTTTGGCGTCTTCCACTCAGAGGCGAGAAGACTTGGAATGGCGATTGTGGCCGGTCACACCGGCGTCTATGAAGGTGCATCGTTTCCGACCATAGGGGGCGGGACGGCAATTGCCGTCGGAAAGAAGTCTCAGGTCATATCCCCTTCCGGAACAAGGAAAGGGGATGTGCTCGTGATCACCAGGGGGCCTGCAATCGAGACGGCGGTTGCGCTCTGTTACAGGTTCAGGGGATTCATGGAGGAGCTGATAGGCACGGCTGCCGTCAGGAAGGTGCGCTCCATGTTCTACTCAATGTCAGTTGTGGATGATGCCATTGCCGCCTCTGCCGTGGAAGGGTTGACTTCAATGCATGATGCGAGTGAAAGGGGAATCGCAGCCGCACTGAACGAACTCTCTCTCGCTTCCGGCCGTGCGATCGAGTTCGAGCCGGAGGGAGTCGGCATGAATGAGGAGATAAGCTCAATCTGTTCCGCTATGCGCCTGGATGCATACTCGTGCAGCAGCGAAGGCGCGCTCCTTATCACAGTTGAAGGCGATTCGGTGGACGGGCTTCTGGCAAGGCTCAAAAAGAAGGGGACGGATGCACATGTGGCAGGAAAAGTCCTCGACAGGGGCACAGGCGTTTTCTGCAGCCGTGCAGGCAAGAGGAAAATACTTATTCCACCAACAAGGGACCACATGCTCAAGGCATTCAGGGCTGCTGCAGCGAAGGAAGAATCAGGCAAGGCACTGCTGCGCGGCGCATGAGCCGGCCACGGGGTTGCACTCGCTTACAAGTAATCTACGGCAAAGGCTTATTACCACCCCGTTTTAAGGCAAATCTCCAAAGGGAATGGGCAGATGCGCAATAACTCGATAATTGCATTTCGTTCACTTATCATTTCATTCGGTGTCACCGCCGCCACAACCTTTGTGGGTGTCTATGGTGTCATACTTGGCGCTTCTGCCGCGGAGATGGGATGGCTGCAGTCTTCAGCCAACTCACTTGCAAACGCAGGCCAGCTGCTGTGGGGGCGGCTCAGCGACAGGATTGGCAGGAGGATGCCTTTCATCGTCCTGGCAAGCGCCTTCCTGGCTGTCCTGTGGTTCCTGATGGCGATAGTGCAGTCGGCTGTTGAGCTGATTGCTGTCTATGCGCTCATTTCGCTGATGGGGGCAATGATAACGGTCAACTGGTTCTCGCTCATAGCAGATGTGACCGATTCCTCTTCACGGGGCCATTTCCTTGCGGCCATAAACAACATAGGGTCTGTCGGGACTCTTGTTTCTGTAGGCATCATGATATTCCTCCTGCACGGCACCAGCAGGAGTGCGCTTGAAATCCCTTTTTTCGCCGCGTCGGCGTCGTATGTCATAAGCGCTGCCATCGTGGCTAAGCTGACCGAGAAGGAACACAGGACGAAGCTTACCACCAGCCTGGGGAAGACATTCTCCCAGATAAGGGACCATCCCATTTTCTACAAGTACTTCGTCGCAATGAATGTGCAGGGTTACTTCTGGTCAATGGCATGGCCCCTGTTCCCCATAACAATCGTTTCGATCATGCACTTCGATCTGTCCACTGTTGCCCTGCTCACGGTGACAACCCTCACAGCCACCATCATCGGGCAGTACGCGTTCGGCAGGATCGTGGACAGGGTTGACAGGTCTCCGCTCATATTCTACAACAGGATCCTGCTGACTGCGATACCGGCGATGTACGCCATTTTCAACACTTACGCCCTCTTCCTGGTGCTTGAGGTCTACAGCGGCCTGGTGGGAGCAATTCAGAGCGTTGTAATGAACTCCTACCTGATGGACATAGTGCCCGTGCAAAACAGGGCAGAGTACATCTCCATAATGAATGGTTTCAACGGGGCGGTCTACTTCCTCGGTGCGCTCACAGGAGGCTACCTGCTTCAGTTTCTGCTTGGCAGCTTCGGTCTCAGGACCGCGCTGCTCATCGCCTATGCGGTGGTGGTGGCGGGCAGGTTCGGTTCATCCTTCTTCTTCCTCCACCTTGAAGAGCCCGAGAGAAGGGAGAGGATGCGCTTCACACTTTACGGCATACTCTTCAGGACAAAATACCCGGGGCTTCCATCAGGTTCAACCGTCAAGCCAAGGTGAAGTGCGCGGTCAGGGCAGCCTGACATGCGGCTCTGCCATTTTCCGTGCCCACGTTCCAAGAACACCTCCGCAGCCCACGTAGAGCGCAGTGAATGCAAATGACAGGAACACAAGCATGTAACCCGGCATGGATGCGAGCGCACCAATATCTCCGATATATGTGCCGGACCCAGGCGTGAGGAGGACGGACATCCAGACGAATGCGGCCAGTGCTCCCGCGGACGCCCCAGAGACGAAAACAGTGGCGTATCTCCCTCCCGCAAGCATTCCGGCTGCAAAGCCTCCGGCGACGACCAGCGGCCATACATCCGAAAACAGTGCGGCCCAGGCAAGGACTGCAGAAAGGGTGAAGAACGCCACTGGCCTCGCCAGTGCATCAAGCTTCATCAGGACGCCCCCTGCCTCAGCATCCATACCTGCAACACGTCACCGCGCGGGATGGACGAAGCTGAGGGATAGAACAGCAGCGGAAGGTACTGCCCCCTTATCCAGACGAACACGTAGTTGTCGTACTGTGTGCTTCCGGGATTCTCGTACTGGCCGCCGGGGTACACGCCGTACGAATCTGAAACGTTTGTCATGTTGGCTATGTAAGTGAAGCTCTGGCCCCCGGTTGCAGGATTTGACGTGCCGAAACCGGAGGCATCATTCAGTGTGAAGAAATCGCCTCCAGAGGATAATGGTCCAGCGCTCAGTGATTTCGAGCCTGTGAGGCTCGGGAAATAGAAGTAGTAGAAATGCCCCCACGGGAGGAGTCCTCCGCTCGAGTCTATGGTGGACATTGCCTGCAGCAGGGAATTGTACTCGGCCAGCCATAGGCTGGTGTTTCCCAGGAGCCCCGTGTAGTTGTATGCCAATGTAGCAATGACATCCTCGTCCAGCGAGGCAAGCCCGGTGGTCCCGGAATAGCTTCCGCCCATGCCGGAGAATCGCAGCTTGCCGTATGACTGGTATATGCCGTATTTCTGCATCACGGAATTGACCGTGTTGTTGAAGAAAGTCATGTAGAAGAACCACCAGACGGTTGCCGCGTCGGAGTTCTCGTTCATCTGGTAGTTCCATTGGCTGAGAAGGCCAAGGGCACGCTCAACGGCGCCGTTTGTGGAGTTTGAAAGGAGCGACACGATCCTGGGAACGCTGGAGCGGGCCGCAAAGTCGGTGTAGTTGTGCTGCTGGAGCTGCATGAGGTCCTGGATTGTTATGTTGCTGTGCGTGGAAAGATAGCTGTTTACTGTTTCAGCCCTGTTTCCGTCGGAGAAGCTCATTGTGTTCCCGAACCAGAACGGGTACGACGGGCCGACGGATCTCTGATTTGAACTTACAACGAATCCTGCGGAGGGGTTGACAACATGTGGAACGAGCGAGAATGGTATTCTCCCCGCGATATACTGCTGGCCGTCTCCCGGCATAAGTGAACCCGGATTGTATGGGATGCCTCCAGTCCTCGAAAATATCGGGTAGAAACCGGGCGAGATATCGGCTATCCTCGACTTTGAGGCAAAAGCGAAGTTCTGATATGGTGCATTCCATATCGTGAGCGCACTACTGAACTGTGTCCAGTCCTGCGCCTGCATTATGAGCAGCAGTGAACCGAGATCGTTCGTGAAGTGGTTCCCCATCCAGTCCATCACTATTGCCAGCCCGCCCTTCTCTTCCATAATTGGTCCCAGGTTGGTCCAGCCGAAGCTGCCGCCGAAAAGGGAATGGAAGATCATCGGCCTCCAGGTTCCGTTCTGGAGATAGTCGGTGGAAGTCACCTTCTGGAGGTAGAAGAAGGTCCCCCAGCTTATTGCCTGCACATCGGTGAGCGTCCATGCAATCCGCGCGTTGTGCCCGATGACAACAACCGGAGCACCGGGAAGCACCACTCCGTAGACATCGAACTGCGGGTCAACAAGCTGTACCTGGAACCATATGGGCGGCAGTGTGAATGCGAGCACCGGTCCTCCCACCAGGTCGGGGGATCCTGTTGATGTCCTGTTGCCCGCCACGACAAATTCGTTGCTGTGGTCTGAAGGGTTCGGAGGGAATACGTGCGGCAGGTCGAAACCCTGGTACTCCTGCCAGAGGGAATACTCCATGGACGCAACTGTCGAATTCACCTGCCACGTGTTGTTCATGATCGCTTCCACGGACGGGTTCGGTGCTCCGTTGAAACCGGCATAGTACACCTGCGGTGTCGGAGAAAAGTTTGGTATGATTTCTCCGCTTGCATTTCCAAGCTTCTGGTTCATGATTGAGTAGAGGAGCGCATCCGGTCCGTACTCCAGGTTCTGTATCATGTACTCCTGGACGGCATAGCTGTCCACGGGTGTCCAGGGTGCTGGGCGGTAACCGAGCAGTTTGAACATGTAAGGTAAATCATTTGCGGATGAAGAATAGTTGATGTATGCGTTGATTCCCTGCGAATATTGCTCCAGCGCCTGGACGGACATCATGTCAGTTGCATTAACCGATGCATTCGTCTCGATTGCGTTCCAGTCCTTCTGCGCCGTGAGATAAAGCCCAAGGCTGAGCTGGAAGCTGTCGTACGACGAATAGCTGCTGCCAAGAATTGGTGAAAGCTGGCCTATCGCTGCCCGTCTGAAAATATCCATCTGCCACAGTCTTTCCCTGGCCTGGACGAAACCAAGGGCGAAGAAGAGGTCATGATTGTCCTGTGCGTAGATGTGGAACACACCCTCGCTGTCCTGGACAACGGTCACGTTCTGCTGTATGCCTGCAAGTGTAAAGGTCCTGTTTGCAATCTGAATGTTTCCGGCATTCCTCCAAACTCCGCCGTTTGGGTTCAGGATCGGGCCCAGCGGAGTCCCGTAGCCAACGGCCACGAGCATTACAATAATTGCAAGCGCCGCAGCTGGCGTCCACTTGCGCAGGTGCATGTCGGTATATGGGGAATGGCCTATTTATATCGCGGCCAATCAGGCGCTAATCTCGTTTTTTTTCTCGACCAGCGGGCAAAATCAATATCTATCTCACAATACGTACGGGGCAGATCGGGGTATTTGAGTGGAGAATGACAGAGGATTGCAACTCACCATTGGCAATCTCCTGAAAGATGCCGAGATTCGGCATCCGGACAGGGAGATAGTGTATGGAAAGGAAAGGTACTCGTACAGCAAGTTCGGCGAAAGGGCCAGGCGCATTGCCTCCGGCCTTCTGGACAAGGTCGGAGTACACGAGGGTGATGTCGTAGCTGTTCTCGACTGGGACAGCATGAGGTATATGGAGGCCTATTTTGCCGTCCCAATGGCAGGCGCAGTCCTTCACACGGTGAACATAAGGTATCCGCCTGAAGTATTATACTACACGATGGCGCACGCCGAAGACAAGTATGTGATTGTCCGGGACGAATTCCTTCCAATGCTGGAGAAGTATGCCGAAATGTTCGAATTCGTGAAGGGTTGGATTATATGCAGCGACAGCGACAAGGAAGTGAAAACATCGCTGAGACCATTCTTCAACTACAACGATCTGGTGAAAAGCGAGCAGTCTGCCCTGCCGGACGTGACGGAGGACAGGATGGCGACCCTCTTCTACACCTCCGGCACAACAGGTATGCCCAAGGGAGTCACTTTCACCCACAAGCAGATTGTTCTGCACGCCATGTCCCTCCAGATGGCGGGTGCCATGGCGCCGCTCAACAATTCCGAGCGTGACGTCGTGATGCCCCTTGTGCCCATGTTCCACGTGCATTCATGGGGTCTCCCCTACAATTCGCTTTTCGCCGGCATGAAATATGTGCTTCCCGGAAGGTATGACTTCCCGAAGCTTCTCGAGACAATAGACAGGGAAAAGGTGACATTCACTGCTTCCGTCCCCTCAATTCTCTACATGCTTCTTTCCGCACCGAACATTGCCGAACATGCAGCTGCGCTTAAGGGACTCAAGATGCTCATTGGAGGCTCCGCGCTTCCAAGGGGACTTGCCACCAAGGCACACAGCCTGGGCATGGTTGTGGTTGGTGCATACGGTCTTTCTGAAACATGCCCTGCGCTGACAATCTCGGTGTACAATGAACGGGCCATGTCCCTTCCGGAAGGCAGGAGGCAGGAGTGCCTTCTCACTGCCGGCATACCTTTCCCGTTTGTTCAGGTCAGGATAGTGGATTCCAATTTCAGGGATGTTCCAGCCGATGGAAAGACTGCGGGCGAAGTTATAGCACGTGCGCCGTGGTGCACCAGCGGATATTTCAAAGACCCGGAGAAGACAGACGAGCTCTGGGCGCGCGGCTGGCTGCACACGGGCGATATCGGCGTAAGGGACGAGCTAGGCTACTTCCAGATCGTAGACAGGGAGAAGGATGCGGTGAAATCGGGTGGAGAATTTATACCAAGCCTTCTGCTTGAAAGTGCCATAAGCGAGTGCCCTGGAGTCGGCGAGGTGGCCGTGATCGGCGTGGAGGATCCAAAGTGGGGCGAGAGGCCCTATGCAGTGATGACACGCAGCGGCGATGTGACCGACAGCCAGGTGGTTGAGCACCTGAAAAAATACGTCGTGACAGGCAGAATTCAGGAATGGTGGATCCCCGATGGCTTCGAGTTCGTGGAGAGCATTCCAAAGACAAGCACGGGAAAGGCGGACAAGAAAGAGTTGCGCGGAAGGGTCAGGTCGAAGGTTCAGGGTGTTGCCTGAACCCTCATATTGACGCGCTTCCGCTTCCAAGCATCTGGTGGGCGAGCGAGCCCAAATCGGAGTTCCTGTTACCCGTCAGCGCTTCAAGCGCCATTGCGTCCCTGTAGTACTTCTCGATCTGGTACTCCTCGAAGTAGCCGTTTCCGCCGTGGACCTGCATTGACAGCTTGGAGGCCCTTACTGCCGCGTCCGTCATCAGCAGCTTTGCGATCAGCCCCTCTTTTTCGCCGCCGCCCGCGGATGAATAAATGTATTCGCGCAGCACTTCCGTTTCTGCCATCATCGATGAAAGGGAGTATGCAACAGGCCTGTATTCTTCCAGCCTTGAGCCGAAAGTCTTGCGCGTCTTGGAGTATGCCGCTGCCCTGTCCACCGTCTCCTCAGCTATGCCAAGCGCTATTGCGGCTACCGCCATGCTTCCCGCCGAGGCTGCGAGGCTTATCACGGACTGACCGCTCTTCCTGCCCAGCAGCGCCGATTCCTCCTTCGAAGCGGCGAAGGATACCCTGCCGAATCCCAGGCCCCTGAAGCCGAGCCTCCTGTTTTCGGCCGTCTGCTTCACTCCCCCGTTGAGCTGGAACAGTGAACTTCCCTCCGCATCGGCATGGGAAAGGAGGAGGAACGAAGCATCCGGATGCATTACAAATCCGGCACTGCCGCTGACAGCCCTGTCCCCATCGGAGATGGAGACATTGCTGCCTTCCGTATTGGAAACAAGCTCGTCGAGAACAACTGTCCCGCTGCGCTTACCAGAAGAAACATCCCTTATGCTTTCCCCGGCGGCCTCACTGTCCTGGAAGTGGATGAGGGAGCCTATCACCAGCGTGTTCTGCAGGTAGGTGTAGAATGCAAGAGATGGCGAGTATCTTGCAAGCGTTTCAAGCAGCAGAAGATAGGAAGTCGTGCCCAGGGACGCGCCGCCGAAGCGATCCGGGGCGGTTGCACCGAGAAAACCCATTTCTGCCATCTTGCCAAGGACCGGCTGAGGTATGCCGCTCCGCTCAATATCGACGGCAATCCCGCGCACTTCCCTTTCGGCGAACTCCCTGGCTGCGCTCAGCAGCAGTTGATTTTCCTCTGTGAGTTTCACTTTCCCTCCTCCTTTTCCTCGAGCATCCTTGCAATGATCAGCTTCTCCACCTCGCTCGTGCCCTCCCATATCTCCATTATCTTGGAATCCCTGTAAAACCTCTCAAGGTCTCCGGTTATTCCATCCGCGCCCATGAATTCGAGTATCCTCGTCACGGCGTATGTCGCCGTTTCGGCGGCGTAGTACTTTGCAATGCTGGTGGAAACAGGGTCAGGATTGAATTTGAAGAGATGGGATGCAGCCCTGTATGTCAGCAGTCTTGCAGCCTCTATCCTGCTGGCGACCTCGGCCACAAGGAACTGTGTGCTTTCCCACCTGCTGATGTCGCTTCTTCCCTTCACGGATTGCAGGTAAGCTCTGAGCCTGTCAAACGCCCCCTGGGCTATCCCCAGCGCCTGTGCGGCGACATATATCCTGGATATGTTGAAGAAGGTCATCACGTAATAGAATGCCCTTCCCTCTTCTCCTATGACGTTCTCCGCAGGTATCCGTACATTGCTGAAATTCAGTTCAGCTGTGTTCGTTGCCCTCATACCGAGCTTCCCTTTCAGCTGGGCTGCGGTGAAGCCGGGCATTTTCGACTCGACTATCACCATTGTCAGTCCCCTGTGCCTCTTGTCGGCGGGTGCCGGCGAGGATCTGGCAAGGAGGTAGAAGTGATCGGCTATGGCACCGTTTGTGATGAAAGTCTTCTGACCGTTCAGCGAGTAGCTGCCGTCACCGTTCTTCTGGAGCGTTGCGCTTATGCCTGCAACGTCGCTCCCCGCGCCCGAGTCGGTTATTGCAAAGCCGCTTATCTTTTCGCCCCTCAGGACCGGGTCCAGGTATTTCTTCTTCTGCTCCTCGTTGCCGAAGAGCATCACCACTTCGCTTCCGAATGCGGGCACAATAGCAGACAGGCCGAGCCCTGCATCCACCCTGCAGAACTCCTCCATGGCCACGAGCATTCCCCATGGATTGCTCATATCCAGGAACCCCTCGCTGAACGCCTTCCGCCTTATGTCGTCCGGATACGTTTCCTCACGGTCATACATGGAAGCGACTTCGGGAGTGAATTCCCTTAGCGCAAAATCCCTTGCCTTCTTCCTCACAGCAGCAACATCTTCAGGCAGTTCGAAATCCATGATCATGCCCTCTCAAGAAGCATTGAAAATCCCTGTCCGCCACCGACGCAGAGCGTCGCTATCCCCCTCTCCTTCCCCTTCTCGTCCAGTTCCCTTGCTAGCGTCCCCGTGATGCGCGAGCCGCTTGCGCCCAGCGGATGCCCTATGGCAACGCCGCCGCCATGTATATTGACCCTGTTGTCATCTATGCCGAGCTCATTCATTGCGTAGAGCGCAACAATAGCAAAGGCCTCGTTGATTTCCCACAGGTCGATGTCATCCGCTTTCAGGCCGACCCTGCCAAGCGCCTTCAACGATGCAGGAACGGGCCCCTTGCCCATGAGGCTCGGTTCGACTCCCGCCCATCCCATGCTCGCTATCCTGGCCATGGGCTTCATGCCACTTTCCCTGACCTTCCTTCCTGACATTAGCATGACAAGCGAGGCGCCGGCATTCAGAGGTGCAGAGTTGCCCGCCGTTATTACACCGTCCTGCTTGAAAACAGGCGGGAGCTGCCTCATCTGTTCAATCGTCGTGTCGTGCCTTATGCTCTGGTCCCTGTCGATGAGCTTGCTTCCATTCTGCTCGACCGCAACTGGCATAATCTCATTCTTGAACCAGCCCTTGTCCAGTGCATCCGACGCAAGCGCATGACTCCTCAATGCAAACCTGTCCATCTCGTCCCTGGTTATGCCGCTTTCAACCGCCAGCTTCTCAGCCGTCAGGCCCATCGAGTAACCGACGCTCATCTGGTACCTCAGGTACTCCGGCCTGAGCATAAGCCTCATGTTGGGCGATATGTGCTGGTTGTTTGACATGGGGACGTGAGTCATGTGCTCAAAACCTCCCGCGAGGACGATGTCTGAATAGCCATCCCTTATCTCGAGCGCACCCATCATGATTGCGTTCATCGATGATGAGCATGCCCTGTCTATCGCGGCGGATGGCACCTCGACCGGCAAACCAGCAAGCAGCAAAGGGTGCCTTCCGCCGTACAGCCAGTTCTCATCGACCTGGAGTGCGCATCCGGTGATGACATCGCCTATCTCGGACGCTTTTATGGATGACCTGCCCACAACAGTCTTGATCAGCTGACCAAGCACATCATCCATCCTGAGGCTGTTGAACACATCCTTCTCAGGCTGAGTCGGCCTGGATCTTGAGAAAGCGCTCCGCAGATAGTCAACAATGAACACCTCCTCCATGTGAGTCACTTCCCCTTGAACTCAGCCTTCCTCTTCTGCAGGAAGGCGCCAATCCCTTCCCTGAGGTCCTCGGTGCTGAAAAGCATCCCGGCAGCGATTGATTCCATCTCGAGTCCTATGTCGGACGCACCCTCTGCGGCCCTGTTCACAAGCCTTTTGGCGAGGACAGTTGCGAGAGGTGCTGCAGTTGTCGCAACGCTCTTCGCAAGTTCAAGCGATTCCGTGTCAACATCTCTGAATATGTGCGTCACTATGCCGTATTCAAGTGCCTGGGCAGCCGTGATTCTCTCCGCAGTCACAATCATGTTCAGTGCCCTGGACTGCCCTATCATCCTTGTGAGCATCTGCGTCCCTCCCCAGGCGGGTATAAGCCCCCTTGTGACCTCGGGGAAGGCAAGTTTTGCATCCTCCGAAGAAACACGTATGTCGCATGCCAGGGAAAGTTCGAGAGCGCCTCCCAGCACATAGCCCTTCAGCGCCGCTATGGTGACCTTCGGCATTTCCGACAGCCGCCTGAGCGTCCTCTCGCCCTTCCTTGCATATTCCATGAACTCCGGCGCCCCTGCAATGAATGTTGAGAGTTCAGCGCCCGATGAGAAATTGGGTCCGCTGCCTGTCACCACAACAACCCTTATTTCTTTCCTGTCCCAGAGGCTGCTTATCGCGTCGTCCAGGTCCGTCAGGACATCGGAACTGATCATGTTGTATTTCGGCCTGTTTATTGTAATGCGTGCAACATGCCCGAATTCCTCGATCAGCAGTGTGCCCTTCTTCTCCTCGCCCGGCACGGCTTGCTTCGTGTCACCCTGCACCTGCACTGCAAGCCTGCCATCCACCGCTTCCCTCATCTTCCCTTCGCTAATTGCATGAGCGGGCGCGAACAGCTTCGTGGAGAATTGGCTGGACAGCCTTTCCAGGGTATCCTTTACTTCTGCATTTGTGAGGCTTTTGGCCACTGATACTGGTCCGAAGGGCCTGTTCATGCCAAGCCTCACTGCCGTGTCTATCTCCTCGGGCGAGGCAACTCCATCCTCTATCAGCTTGACCGCCTCGTTTATCTCAAGTGAGAGGATGTCCATGAGGGACACGCTGCTTGTAGCCTTCGAATTGTCAATGGCCGGTCTGCCTGCGCTCCAGTCGTAGAATCCCTTTCCAGTCTTCTTCCCAAGCCTGTTCTGGCCGACGAGCTCCTTGAATATGCTGCACTTCCCGTACTCCTCTGAAAGCTCAGTCGCATAGTAGTCAAGCGAGTTCTTGACAACATCCACTCCTACAAAGTCGATGAGCTCATAAGGGCCCATTGGGAGGCCCTGCGATCTTGCAAATGCATCAACCTCCTCGGGTGTGGCGACATGCCTGTCCTGCAGCAGCCCGAAGAAGAGAAGCTCGGCTGCATTGATCCTGTTGACTATGAAACCCGGTGTGTCCTTCCTGACTATGACAGGCGTCTTGTTGAGGCCCGAGATTACCTTCCTGACACTCTCAACAGTCTCGCTGCTTGTGCTTTCCCCCTGGACGATCTCGACAAGCTTCATCACGACGGCCGGATTGAAGAAATGCACGCCCACGACCCTGGACGGATCGCGCACGTTCCTGGCAATATCTGTTATCCTTATGTTTGATGTGTTGCTGCCGAATATTGCATGAGGCGGTGCCGAGCGGTCTATCTGGGCAAACACCTTTCCCTTGAGTTCTGGTATTTCGGGCACAGCCTCAATGACAATGTCGGCCCCCTCGACTGACTTCGAAATGTCAGTGAAGGTATGCATATTTTCCATTATGCCTTTCATCTTCTCTTCTGTGATGTCGCCCTTTTTGACAAGCTTGGAGAGGCTTGTCCGAATCCTTTCCAGGCCCGAGTCAATGTACTTCTGCTGCACATCCGCGATGCTTACCTCGTAGCCGCCTAGCGCAAAGACTTCTGCTATTCCGTGGCCCATCTCACCGGCACCGATTACCGTGACCTTCTTCATTGAAGACACACCGCCGTTTCATTCGTGTCCTATTTCGCCTTTTCAAGCGCGGACACGAGTTTCTGGGCTGCCATTATGTTGCCCGAGAGCTTCAGTTTTCCTGTAATGAAAGCCTGAACACCGTTCAGCTTGCCTGTGAGTATGTCGTTCATGGTTGCTTCTGTCGCTGAGAGTGTCACCGTTGGCAGGTTCTCGGCTCCGGGCTTGAGTTCCGCGCTCCCATCTTCCCGTATGAGCAGAACGAACTTGTCGCTGTCTGTGAGGAACTGCACAATTTTCTTTTCCCCCTTGAGCTGGCTCTTCACGGCATCCGAGGCATTGAGCTTGCCTACCAGGCCTTCGAGTGTGTTGTAACTGGGCATGAATGTTAAGCTGAATACTGTCTATAAAACGTTGCTTGGAATTCCTTCTGCCGCTTGCTCATCTGTCCGGCAAGACAAGTCCGCACGCTATATCATCCAGCGACCCTGAGCTGTCACCTATGAAGAGATGCCTTGTCTGGGTGAATTCCCTCAGCCCCTCTATTCCCAGTTCCCTGCCGATTCCGCTTTCCTTGAACCCGCCCCGTGGGGCGTCTGCGGACAGCATGCGGCAGACATTGATCCATACTGTGCCTGAACGAATCCGTGTCGCTACACACATCGCCTTCTTCTCATCCCCTGTCCACACTCCTCCTGCCAGGCCGTAATCGGAGTCGTTCGCCATTGCAATGGCCTCTTCCTCATCCTCGAAGTCCATGCACGCCAGGACGGATCCGAATGTTTCATGCCTCGCTATCCTCATTTCCTCAGTCACACCGGTGAGTATTGCAGGTGGGTAGAAGAGTCCCTGGGGAGGAACAGACCCGTCAATCTGTTTCCTGAAATAGGCATGGGCTCCTTTTGAAACTGCATCGTCGACCATGTCACGTATCTTCACCCTCTGTGCAGAAGTCGTGATTGCGCTTATGTCCGTGTCCATGTCCATCGGATTGCCGCATCTCATCGAATCGGCCCGCCTGCGCAGTTCATCAAGGAATTTTTCCTTTATGGTGGACTCCAGTATCTCCGAACGTTTATAATGCGCTGACGGGCGCATCTGATTGAGTGTATTTTGCAGACGATAAAGCAAATACCAACCCCTTCGGTTACCCAATACCGCAGAGAGCTGCGGCACCGCGTTGCCTAATGGACAGTGCCGGAGCGTTTCTTCTCTTCCGCACGTTCGAGCCTGTGGGAGGCCATCTCGCTCATCTCTATAAGGAAGCCCTTGAAACTCACCTCCTCCCTGAAGAGCACCGACCACAGCATCTGCAGCAATTGCCCGTATGCGAACAGGAAGAAGCGTATGTGCACGTCCTTCGATTTCGACTTGATTGCCGCCTCGTCCTGCAGGGTGATTCAAAAGATCAGGGTCCATTCCATTTTGTCCCTGTAAGTCTCTGTCTATCTCATTTATCGAATCTTACTAGACTCGCGAGAAATGCTACACCAATCGGCACGAGCAATATAACACTATAGAATCCTAAGTACCCAAAATAACTATCCAATGAGAGGGAGGTAAGGACGCGATAAGTGAAATTTGGAAGATACTTGGTGAAACATACCAAATAAAATTCGCCAGTTAGGTTGGTGTAGAGACTTCCGACTCCACCGATTGAGTAATGAACCCATCCAGATGATATTGAATTGCTCGGCGCAGGGGTTATCGCATAAGTCGCAATGTTTGATTCATTCGCAAGCGAAACTGCTATGTGGTTGACTAATTCTATCTGAGTGGAATTGAAGAATGAATACAACACTTCGTTCCTAGTCAAGTTAAGCCTGATTGATATGTATTTTTCCGGTCCGTAAGTCTGCCATTCGTTATGATTACGTATCAAGAAAGTTGAGACGAATAGAAAGCTCAAAACGACAGTGTACCAGATCTGCTGTAATTTGCTGATCCTGTACTTCCACTCTGTCCACCTCAACTCTCTTCCAGGCTAAGATATTTTCTTCCTGTCACCCACTCCTCGTTTATGTCCATCAGTATGGAC
>JAKAVR010000065.1 GCA_021817225.1 Thermoplasmata archaeon | reverse complement strand
CTCGACCAGTATTACTGCACGCAGTACACACTGGACGACTTCTCTGAAGGAACAAAGGCGTTTCATAATACCCAGAAGCAGCACAACAATCAGGGAACCGCCGGCATGGAAGAAACTCATCGGCAGACTCATGGATGCGCCGATGGAGTTCCTTTCCGAATACTACCGGAGGGAGAACTCGGAGTCTCAGTTCTCCGCAGACAAGAGGACAAACGGGACGGAGGATACAGCAGAGAAGAGAGGACGGGATCAGGACGGCGGCTATGTGCAAGGGCACATGGCATAATCTGTTCAACATGACTTCCGGATAGGGGACTTATGTCCCACTCACGAGCTGAGGGAAGGGTTTAAATAAAACAGTAACCTGCCCCTTCCGATCTTAGGAGTTTTTGAAAAACATGAATTTTTGCCCTTTAAATTGGAACGAGTCTGCTGAGCAACCAATGAAGAACGCAGGAATCTGTCGCTCAGGACAGAGCGCGGTGCTTCTTGCGATGTTTGTCGTGCTCATTGTTGCAATCGGCCCCGCCGCTGGAGCATTGACGCACAGCAATTACAGCGGAACACGTTTATTGACGGTGAGTCAGGCTCACCGCAGGGTCCGTACTTCAGTGGCAATCTCCGGTTCGGCAACGTCGGGCGTTTCACTCACACCCGGAGCAGGCACGAGCTCCGCATCCCAGCCTTCCTCCTATCCCGGCAGAATAATCAAAACACTCTCTTTTGGTGCCACCGACTCTTCAGCTCCCTTTCCTGTGCCGGGTGCATATGACCCTTATGATGGCCTGATCTATTCAGGTGCAATACAGGGTTCAGTAAATCCAAGTGGTTTTTTCAACGGCATGCTTGAGGCTAATGCCACCTCGGCATATCTGCTCTCAGGCGACATACCCACTTTGCATCAGGTCACCAGCGCTGCCTGGGACACCGGCACAGGTAACATCATCCTCGGCGAAAACAATGGAACGAACGCGTTTATTCAGGTGTACAATACATATGCAAACAAAACAATCGCGACGATGTCTTTGCCGTATCCCAGATATGTGGCAAACACACTCTATGACACCATTAACGGGCAGGCATATATTCTACAGGTGTTAACTACAACCACTCCTGTGTCATCTGTCTTAACGATATACAATGTTGCACAGAACCTGACGAACGCAAACCCCCCGTCGCTCTCCAGTATCTATGCAGAATCCATGACTTTCAACTCGAATTTCTCCACACTGTTTGTCCTGGGCCTTAATTCATCATCAGGCAATATTGAAGTGATGGCAATCAATATGAACAACTATTCCGAACATCTCATTTCGATGCCAAGTCTGGGTTCGTTTAGTACATCCAATGTAGCTCTTGGCGGCATCGCATATGATCCGGCCGATGGTTCGGTCTATTTCTCGTATTCTTATATTAACTCTTCCACTCCATCAACAGGTCCCTATCCCGAAGGGATAGGCATCATCAATGCTTACACGCAGTCGTATGTTCTCAATTTCTCAATGCCGGACGTTCATTTGAGCAGATTTACCTTTTCCAACGATCTGCCTGCGGGTTCTCCTTTTGGGCCAAATGTGGCAGGCATGCTTACCTATGATCCAAACAACAAGGATCTCTATCTGACGCAGAACGGCCTGCCATGGCAGCTCATAGACACATCTGGTATTTACCAAGGTCAGGATATGTATAACAGGACCATAGCTGTCATCAACGGGACATCCCCCACATCTGCCAATCCGGTTGCACTGCTTGCCTCCAGCTCGTTCCCGCTCGGTGGCCTGTTCATCCCCTCCCAGCCATCCTCTGAGGGAGGTTCCCTGTGGTTCCCCTCTATCGGTTTGATCAGCAGTGGCATTATGGTTGGAAATTACACTGTTGCGGGAATTCCACCAGTGATCAATTCATTCAGCCTTTCAAAGAGTACAATCGATGAGGGCTCCAGCGTTTCCGCTTCATCCTCCGTCACATTTGGCGTAGGGTCCATAACCTACTCGTATTCAGGTCTTCCTGCAGGCATGGTTTCGCAGAATTCCAGCACCATAAGCGGTACCCCCACGGAAAGCGGCACATTCACCATTACACTCACCGTCAGCGACGCCGCGGGTGAGACAACAGATGCATCTGTCAAGCTGACAGTCAGTCCGCCGCTCAGCGCCTCGATAGCAGCTTCTTCCACAACACCAGACGCCGGTCAGGTTGTCCAGTTCTCCGCGAGCATAGCAGGCGGAACATCCCCATACTCAGTCCAGTGGTCATTCGGAGACGGAACAGGTGCTAATGGAAATCCGGTAAGCCATGTCTTCAGTGCTTCCGGCAATTACACGGTGAGCGCTACCGTCACCGACTCGCTTGGAACTGTGACCAGAGCATCGATTACGGAGATAGTTTCCCTCCCTCCTGAGAACCTTACAATATCGGCAAGCAGCAACCTGACAGATGCAGGCATTCCGGTTCTTTTCTCGGCCGAGTTCCAGCATGGCAGCACGCCGATCACCTACAAGTGGTCTCTGGGAGACGGCAGTACCTCTTCATCGCCCACTGTCACACATGCCTACTCATCCAGTGGAAACTACACTGTTAGCGTAACCGTCATGGACTCCGCAGGTGAAAGCTCCACAGCTTCATATCTGATCGTGGTTATGCCTGACCCGCAGGTCAGCATATTCGTCTCACCGTCGGCTGTCGCGGCCGGAGGCAATGTTACCCTCAGTGCCAGTGTTACAGGCGGTCTGAGTCCCTACATCTACCAGTGGAATCTGGGCGACGGGAATCAGTCCACGCAGCGTTCCCTTGGCCATACGTACATCAAGGCAGGCAATTACAACGTGAGTCTGAAGGTGATCGATGCGGCAGGATACACGGCAACGAATCAGACGGAGGTGACAGTTGCAAGCGGGACACTTTCCATAATTGCAAGCAGCAATGTGACAGATGCAAGCCTACCTATCACTTTCTCCGCCAGAACAGAGTATGGCAGTACAGCCCTGACATATGCATGGAGCCTGGGTAACGGCAATACGTCTTCATCTGCCGTTGTTACACAGGCCTATGGTTCCCCCGGTTATTATAAGGTCACCCTCGTTGTTTCCAACTCGTCCACACAGCTTGCGTCAGCAGCATATTTGGTCCTTGTATTGCCGGATCCGCAGATTTCAATAAACAGCGCTTCAACAGTCAGGGCAGGCAACACTGTAAACTTCACAGTTGCAGTCACCGGTGGGGAATCGCCGTATTCCTACGCCTGGAATCTTGGCGACGGCAATACATCGACGCAGCAGTCCCCTCAACAGTCATACAGCAGGCCGGGCAATTACACGGTTACTGTCAGCGTGACGGATGCTGCCGGCAAGACAGTCACGAAATCGGTGAACATCAAGGTCACCTCCTCCTCGACTCAGGTTGCAAAGAGCAGCAACCAGGGCAGCACTGCAAGCCTGCTTACGGCGGCTTCAGGCGGGGTTGCGGCGGGCTTCGCAGTCGGAGCTGTAGTAATTGCGGTTGTAATGAGACGCAGGAAGAGCCCTCCTGGGAGCGGATGAGTCACTCTGGCGGAAACGCTAATCGACCACTAACAGAGTGCTTCATTGTGTCAATTGTGAAAGGAGGCTGTGGTCCACAATCAAAATGAGGGCCCTCCAACATCAGAGTGGTTGCTTGCAGCTCTGTAGCTGTTGCTGCATTTAATATATCTTTGATGCAGGATGTGCGTGTAAATCGATGGCGCCAAACATTTATACTGCATCGCCGCCATTCACACTGTAGCATCCGCATTGTCGGACGCTCCCTCAGATTTTTCGAGTCAGCAATGCCCTGTTTCAGCAAAATATTAAACATTTCCCTGCATTTTCAGAATAATGAAAAGATTTGTTCTTGTGACAGGTTCGTCGGGCGGGCTTGGAAGTGCGATCGCAATTGAACTGGCAAAAAACGGCTGGAATGTAGCCCTTCATTACAACAGAGGCAGAGAAGGTGCTGAAAGGACAGCTGGTGATTGCGGTGCAGTCGGTGCCGAAGCCAGAACATATCAGGCCGACCTGTCAACGAGCAGCGGACTTGACACCATTTTGGAAAGAATCAGGGAAGAAGGTCTGGAACTTGGCGGCATCGTCAACAATTCAGGCACAGGAGGACCCGGTTCCGCACTTGATATCACAGACGAGACATGGGACAAAGTTCAGAACGTAAATATACGTGCTCCCGTCCTCCTCACAAAAAGGCTCGTTCCCCTGATCAGAGGAGAAGGAGCAGTTGTGAATATCAGCTCTGCGGCCGGCATCAATGCGAGTCTCTCCGTCATCGCCTATGAGGCGAGCAAGGCCGCGCTTATACATGCGACGAGATCGATGGCTGTTTCATTTGCTCCAAGGATAAGAGTGAACAGCGTCGCACCCGGTTACGTCCGGACAAACATTAACCGGAAAAAGCTTGATGATCCGCGCATACTCGAGGTTATACTCAAAAAGACCCCCGCGGGACGACTCGGTCTTCCGGAGGATGTGGCAAAAGCGGTCAGATTCCTTATGTCTGAAGATGCGTCGTTCATAACAGGAGAAACGCTTGTGGTGGACGGCGGAATCACGCTTGTCTGAAGCGCTGCTGCCCGTCTTACCAATTTAAAGATTGATAGCGCGGCAGTCGGCTTCAAAACCACATCCTCTCCAGCATCGTCGGGTATCTGTTTGTCCATTAGAGTCAGCTCATCAGTAAACGTTCCTTCTGTGTCGGCCATGATTGCCAGGAGTATTGACCCGCTGTTCTTTATCTGACAAATTGTACTGTAGTCCTCTATACTCAGATTCCAGAGTCCGGTGAATATTGATTTCCGCGGCTTACACCTTCAGTCATCAAGCTTGCGAATGGATTGAATTATTCTGTTTCTCGCTGCTTTATCATATTTACCGACAAATTCTTTGGATGCCCTGGAGGGCAATGTCAAAAGGCAATATTTGCCAAATTCCCTGCTGATTCAATCCGAACCCTCTTTTCTTTCTGTTCCCATGTCCTCGAACTTCCTAAATTGCGAATGTAACAGCAAAGTGGCCGATCCGGTTCGCAGCGCTTGCGGGCACAGTTGTCGATAGTCAGAAATGAGAAAGGAAAATAGTTACAGACACCCGACCGAACAAGTGGTGTGAGAGCATGACGATACCGCAGGAAGCAGAAGCAAAGCCTGCGACTGACAGCTGTTCAGGTTCACCGGATTGCAAAGGATGCGCAAACTAGTTTGGAGGCCAGTTAATTCCCTCTTGCTGGCGCCTATCTCAGTTCGATCTTTTGCCTAATGGCATTTCCCTCTCCGATATCGTAAACGATTGGCAGGCCCGTCGGTATTTCCAGGGAAGGTATTCTTTCCGCAGGTATGTTCTCCAGGTGCATGACGATTGAGCGGAGGCTGTTGCCATGTGCAACGACAAGTACGTTTTTCCCTGAGGCCATATCTGTCAGTATGCAGTTCTTGAAGAACGGAATGGTCCGCTTCTGGGTGTCTTCAAGGCTTTCACCGTTAGGAGGCTTCACGCTGTAGCTCCTCCGCCAGAGATGAACCTGCTCCTCGCCAAAAGCCCTTGCCGCACCTGCCTTGTTCAGGCCCTGTAGATCGCCGTAGTGCCTTTCATTGAGGTGCCCGTCCTTTATCACAGGCGGAAAGGCATTCATCTCCTGCAGGCAGATATCAAGTGTCTCTATTGCTCTGCTCAGCACGCTGGTGTATGCCACATGATATTCGATACCGCTCTTCCTGAGCCGCTGTCCGGCCTCATGCGCCTCTCTTCTACCCTGATCGGTCAGCGGCACGTCAACCCATCCGGTGAACCTGTTTTCCTTATTCCAGAGCGACTCTCCATGCCTCAAAAGACAGAGATATGACATTGGTTTACTGGACAGCGAGCCTGCTAATAAGCATAACTGCTTTTCCCCTGCGATTGACTGACAGGATTGAGGAAAGGTGCCGAAGCAGTCGTGTTTCGCATCCGGCGACGCATCCTTCGCTCCCGTTTCGGTGCCCAACTTGTGATGTTGCTCTGCGCACACAATGCACTGTGAGCAAACCGAGGGAATCGGTTGCAGCTTTCGTGTGATTTTTGAGGTGCAGTTCTGATCGAATCATGGAGCGGTTGCCGGGCACGTCCAAGGATGCATGTTACTGAAGTGAGGAAGGCGATTCGGGACCTGCAGGACAGCGGTTCACGCCGTCTCTCCCTGAAAAGGCGTGCCTTCAGGATTTAATAGATTCAAGATTGAAAGGAGTGAAATTTGACAGCGTAATTCATAACATTTATAATACCGTGAAACGGTAGTTCAACGGATTAACATGGAGGCGAGACTGAACTATGCAGAAAAGGCGCCTCATGTGCGCGATGCGATGCTCGGTCTTGAGAAATGCGTGGAATTGAGCGGTCTTGAAAAATCCCTTCTGAATCTTGTCAGGATACGTGCCTCCCAGATCAACGGTTGCGCATGGTGTCTGGACATGCACACCAGGGATGCACGATACCTCGGAGAAAGAGAGCAGCGCATTAATCTCCTCCCTGCATGGAGGGATGCTCCTTTCTATTCAGACAGGGAACGTGCGGCTCTCGAGTGGACCGAGGCGCTGACACTGGTCTCCGATCATGGTGTACCGGACAGTGTATTCGGTGAGGTGAGGAAACATTTTAGTGAAACAGAACTCGCCGAACTATCACTTGCGATCATAGCAATAAATGGATGGAACAGGCTCAATATCGCTTTCAGGGTCATTCCAGGCGATAAGGAGACAAATCAGAAGAGGGAAGCACAGAAGCTCAAACAGTGAAACAGGCGACTATATGAATAATTCAAGGAAATTTGCTGACTTCTACGAAGGGGCGCAGCCATTCCAGATGGACAGAATACCCGAGGGGGGTATGTGTCTCTCGGTCTTTCTCGTTCTGTGGAAGGGAGATGAACGCAGTGTGCTGATGGGCAGAGTAAATCCTGAATTTGACTGGGTGCGTATAGGTGCGCTCAGTCCAGAATATGCGGGAAAGCTAGCCCGCAAATGGATGCTGCCGTCAAGTCATCTGCTTCTCTATGAATCGCCAGAGGATGCAGCAGGGAGAGTGCTGAAGGAGCAGCTTGGCCTGTCATGGGATGAACTCAAATCGAGCAATCTTTCAGTGTTCAGCGAGGTTTACGGACGGAACAGACACTGGGACATCGAATTTGTTTTAAAGGGAGAAGTGAAAAGGCAACCATCGAATCCTGCATGGACGGAATTGAAATTCCTGAACGTGAGAGAAATTCCGGACGCAGATTTTGCGCGCAGCCATCAGGACATACTCGCGGAAGCGGGTCTCAGGTGAGGGGCTACACTTAAATAGATTGCTGCGTAATCTGCTGCCATGGAATCCATGCACAAGAAGATCTTCGGTAAGGAACCCGAGGAAGTCGTCTATCTGGACGTGCGATGCCCGGACTGCGGTTCAAGGATAGACGAATTCGGCTTTTGCGGATGCGGCGCAGGGGAGTCCTGAAAAGCAATCGGGAAGCTGCATTTTATTTTCCGGGAAGTGTTGCTGCACCCGCATCCAGCCG
>JAKAVR010000064.1 GCA_021817225.1 Thermoplasmata archaeon | reverse complement strand
GAGGCATCGTTCCATTGTGAGTGAGTGCATCTGAGAGGGTGTATGCACTTTCATACGAAAACGTTTTCGGTCAAAGTCAGTGCAGAACTAACAGAAGTCGGCTGTTTTCAACAGGCTGACCAATTACCCCGGGCGCAGTCTATGCGAAATGATAATATGTAGGTAAGTTATTGGCATCTAAAACAGACATGACACACCACTCTACGGAAAGGGGCATTGGTTTCCAGAATGTTTCTCAATTCAATCTTGGCCTCGGAAAAGTTCCGGCTGTGAGCGACTACGTTAACAACGAGATTTGACCAAATGATTACATACAGCAGGTGTTTGATTGCATGACTTCGGCTGATTTTTTCAAGAATAATGTTTCAGTGAAGAGATTTTCGCAGAATCCCGTGGATGAGGAGAAGATCAAAGCGCTCTCTTCTGCCATAAAGAACTGTTCTTCAATGGATAACAGGCAGCCGTGGAAGGTTGTTCTTGTGAGGGACGAGCAGGCAAAGAAGAACATTTCGGCGGCGTGCTACGGCAACAAGTCTCTAATCGAGGCGCCGCTCATTCTCGTGGTGTGCGGATTGCCAGATGATGCTTACCCCACTCTTGGCGGTTTTCTGAACAGTTACTCCGTTGATGCGGGAGTCCTCATGGAAAGGATATCGCTCTCAGCCAAGAGCCTGGGCATGCACACCGACTGGTCATACTCATTCAAGGAGGAAAAGGTGAGGGAGATCGTACAGGCACCGGGAGAAAGCAGAGTGATTTCGGTTTCACCGCTGGGCCTTGCGGTCGAAACAAGCAACCTTCCCCCTGCCAGACCGGTGCAGGAATTGGTAAGTTACGATCACTACTGACCTGCCCCCGATTATTTCAGCGGGCCGGTGAGGGGCGATTAATTTGGATGAAAGAAATGACATATCACGGATAGAGGAAAAATGGCAGAAGATCTGGGATGAGAAACACATCTTCGAAGCTAACCCGGATGGAAGGAAGAAGTACTTTGCAACATATCCTTACAGCTACATGAACGGTCTGCCGCACATAGGGCATGCGTTCACATGCCTGCGGGTGGACTTCGAATCAAGATACAAGAGGATGAGAGGATTCAATGTCCTTTTCCCCTTCGCTTTCCACTGCACCGGGCTTCCCATTGTCGCAGCTGCGGCACGAATAAGGGACGGAGAAAAGAGGCAGCTGAAGATTATGAGGGATATGGGAATTCCGGGTAATGAAGTGGAACGCTTTTCTGATCCGGTGTACTGGACAGAGTATTTTCCCAAGAGATGGGAGAGCATCATGCGGTCAGTCGGGATGTCAATCGACTGGAGAAGGAAATTCATAACCACTTCGCTCAATCCCCAGTACGACTCATTTGTCAAGTGGCAATTCACAAGACTGAAGGAGAAGGACTACGTGAGGAAGGGATCGCATCCCGTGATATGGTGCCCAAAGGACAGCATACCTGTGGGCGACCATGACAGACTCAGCGGCGAGGGAGAGACACCAACTGAGTACACCCTGCTCAAGTTCAGGCTTGAGGACGGACGCTTCCTCGTCGCCGCCACACTCAGGCCGGAGACAGCCTACGGACAGACGAATGTGTGGATTAACCCAACGGTGGACTATGCGGTCGCGGACCGTGACGGCGAAAAGTGGATTCTGAGCCCTGATGCAGTTGGGAAGCTTGACCAGCAGGGAGTCAGGCTTGTTGAAGCAGGAAGGGTAAAAGGCAGGGAAATCGTGGGGGCCATGGCTTATTCATACACAATGGAAGCCAATATACCTGTTCTACCGGCGGTTTTTGCAGATCCTGCGAAGGGCACGGGAATTGTGAGCTCCGTTCCAAGCGACTCGCCCGATGATTACATAGCGCTCCTCGACCTGAAGAAGAGTGCGTCCTCAGGGAAACTCGATCCTGCGCTTTCCAAGATTGTAAGCAAGATTCATCCAATTGACATTATTGAAACTCCAGGATACGGGACACTCCCCGCGAAGCGGGTGGTGGAGAAGCTCAAGATCATTAACCAGGACGAAAAAGAAAAGCTCGAGGAAGCCAGGCAGGAGATATACAGGGAGGGTTTCTACAAGGGGCGCATGCTGAGCGGCCTTCGGGATGTGGGAGGCCTTCCGGTAGACAGGGCAAGGGAGAAGATAAAGTCGGACATGCTGAAGAAGGGCCAGGCAGCTGTCATGTACGAACCATCAGGCGAGGTCGTGTGCCGTTGCCTCACAAAATGCATCGTGAAGGTGGTCGAGAACCAGTGGTTCCTCGCCTACGGGGATGAAGGGTGGAAGAAGAGAGCTCATGCCGCAGTCTCAAGGATGAACTTCTACCCCGGTTTCCTCGACCGGCAGTTTGACAATGTGATAGACTGGCTGAAGGACTGGGCGTGCGTCCATCACACTGGTCTCGGGACTTCACTGCCGTGGGACGAAAATTGGAAGATCGAGTCTCTGTCCGATTCCACGCTCTATATGGCATACTATACCATTTCCCTTCACCTCTCCCGCTCCTCTGGCTGGAAGGGAGTGCCTGATGACTCCTTCTACGACTACATTTTCCTTGGAAAGGGTGAGCCGCAAAAGGTAGCAGCCAACAACGGCATCAGGAAGAACGAGCTGGAGGCAATGCGACGTGAGTTTCTTTACTGGTATCCGCTCGACCTCAGGGTGTCTGGAAAGGACCTTGTCGGAAACCACCTCACCTTCGCCCTCTTCAACCATGCTGCCATATTCCCCGAAGATCAGTGGCCGAAAGCATACGGTGTCAACGGCTGGATAACCATAAGCGGTTCGAAAATGAGCAAGTCGGCAGGCAACTCGCTTATGCTGCATACTGCGCTCGAGAAATACGGGGCCGACATCACAAGGCTCACAGAGGCATATGCTGGCGAGGGATTTGACGATCCGAACTGGGACGAGGACTTCGCAGAATCATGCTGGAGAAGACTGTCGCAGATGCGCGAGTATGCTTCATCGCTCAGTGCACTACCGGCTGGGAGAAAGGATGATGTTGACAGATGGTTCATTTCCACCATCGGCATCCTGTATCGCAACTACATCGAGAACATGGAAGGACTGCTTTTCAAGAGCGCCGTGAAGGCGGCGCTCATTGACATGCAGAATGCGCTCAAGTGGTATTCAAGGAGGAAGGGCGGAAAGCTGAACGGAGAGGCAGGAAGCATGTTTGCCCGGCTCCAGACGCTCATGATGGCCCCCTTCACTCCGCACATGTGCGAGGAGATATGGCACGCCATCGGAAACAGCTCGTCCGTTTGCCTCGAAATACTGCCGGAGCCCGACAGTTTCGAGGTGAGCGAGGACGCGATACTGAGGGAGGGGTACCTCGAGGACGTGATAAACGACGTGGATGAGATCGTGAAGGTCACGGGCATAAAACCGAAAGGCATTTACATTTACACATGCGCCGGATGGCAGGCCGACATGCTCTCCCTGGAGATTTCCGGTGTTAAGGACAGGGAAAGGAGGAGCGGCCTGACAAGCGGCGTCGCGAAGGCAGCTGTGGACAGATTCTTCAAGAAACTCGCAACCGAAAGAGGGCAGGGGAAGCTTCAGATCAGGGCGAAGGTGGCTGAAACACTTGATGAGAAGGCATTCCTCAATTCAAGTGTGGAATTTCTTGAAAAGGAACTGAAGGCAAAAGTGGTGGTCCAGCGGGCAGGCGAGGAAGGCATGAACGATCCAGCTGGCAGGAGCGCGAACGCATTCCCGGGGAGACCCGCTATCTATGTTGAGTGAATTTACAAGGTCTGCACAGATGATCGCTGAAATGGTCAAGAAAGGGCGCAGAGTCCCGAAACACAGAAAGTGCTAAATGAGTTCCTGTAAATAGCAGGGCGCACAACGGAGTGGACAGTTGATTGAGCACAAGTTGAGAATGGGAGACACTGATGTACACTGCATCGAGTCTGACAATGAAGACGAGAGGATTTTCATATTGCTGCACGGGGCACATTTCAATTCGGAGATTTGGACAAAAGTGAATACACTGAAACTCCTGGAAGCGCATGGCATCTCATTCATTGCACCCGACATCCCCGGATTCGGCTTGACCCAGAAGAGCAAAATATACTCCGAGGCTTCGGGTCTCAACAGGTTTATCCTTGACCTGTGCACACACAAGTCGGCCAAGAGCCTGGTGTTAATTGGCGCTTCAATGGGTGGAGGCATAGCACTATCTTTCGCAAAGGAGAATCCCCCAATGGTTGATGGAATGTTCCTTGTGGGAACGGTGGGACTGGACTCACCGGGAATGCCTGAGTTTCTTTCGCTGCTCAACAAGCCAGTTGAGCTTGTCTGGGGCTCGGAGGACAACGTCATACCCGTGAGCAGGGCGAGGGAGATGTCAAAAAAGCTGCCCAATGCGAAACTCTTCGTTATTCAGGGAGCTGCCCATCCGGCTTACCTTACTTCACCGGATGTCTTCAATTCGCATCTGGAGCAGTGGATGGTAAGCAACGGTTTTACCAGGAATAGCCTGGCCGCCAGGTAGATATGTGCCACCTCCGGTACAGAAAAAGGACTGAATTTGCAGCACTGAGCCCTTGACGGCGGCCGGTATGGTTTGAGAACGGGCTCAGGATAGCTTTATATAAAGATTCACTTTAATGAAATTTTAGAGGTGCTCTGACAGCAGTGGAGCTGCCAGCATATTGACGTTTGATGAGGCAATTCGATGACAACAGCATATGACGTTCCAGCAGGTCAGCTTGTTGAAGCGCTGACCAGAAAACTGAGGGAAGCGGACAGCGTGAAGGCTACCGACTGGACGGAATTCGCCAAGACAGGGAGACACAGGGAAAAGGCACCGACGGATGCCGACTGGTGGCACAGGAGGGTCGCCTCTGTGCTGAGGAAGGTCTACATCATGGGACCAGTGGGGACATCCAGACTGGCCGCGGAGTTCGGCGGAGCAGCCGATAGGGGATCAAAACCGAACAAGGCGGTAAAGGGAAGCGGATCCGCGACAAGAATGGCACTGCAACAGCTTGAGAAGGCTGGCCTTGTCCAGCAGCAGAAGAGCAGGGGCCGTGTTATATCTGGCAAGGGCAGGAGCTTCGTGGACGATGCCGCGCACGAGGTGTTTCAGTCGGTTGTCAAGGCTGAACCCGGTCTTGAAAAATACGGAACAACGAACAAAAGTGAAAAGAAATGAGCAGTGACGAAGAGCTCGACGCGCTGAGAAGAAAAAGACTTGCAGAACTCCAAATGCAGCTGGAAAGCGAGCAGCAGAATGCTGACATCAAGAGGAGAAATGCAGAAGTCCAGGCTCAGATGCAGACAGTCCTTCGCACAATACTGACGCCCGAGGCAAGGGAGAGACTCGCAGCGCTGAGGATGGCGAGGCCTGAACTTGTGGCTGATGTGGAACAGCAGCTCTTCATGCTGGCACAGCAGGGCAGAATAAACAGGAAGATAGACGACAATACGCTCAAGGACCTTCTTTCAAGGATAATACCGAAGAAGAGAGAGATTACGATAGAGAGGAAATGAGAGTGACTTTATGGCTAGGAACAAGCCGCTTGCAAGAAAGATAAGACTGCTGAAGGCGGGCAGGATGAACGCCAGGGTCCCCCACTGGGTGATGATGAAGACGAACAGAAACGTGACGAGGCAGCCAAAGAGGAGAACCTGGAACAGGGGAAAGGCTAAAAGGTGATATGAATGGCTGAAGAGGTAACTACCGAGGAAGCTGTTTTCAATATAAACATAAGCAGGGCAAAGGGAGTGCCTATCACCAGGAGGGCCAGCACCGCCATTACAGAGATAAGGAACTTCGTTGTCAGGCACATGAAGACCGACCCCGAAGATGTGTGGATAGATGGCCATGTAAACGAGTTCATCTGGGCAAGGGGGGCAAGGAAGCCGCCCACAAAGGTGACTGTCAAGGCTGTCAAGTTCGAGGACGGGCTCGTTGAGGTTTCATTCCCTGACGAAGAATAAGGAGCACTGACGATGATTGCTTTTGCTGATTTCGGCGGAAGCGATTTCCTCGGGATTTATGCAACTGCTTCTGACTCGCTAGCCCTTGTTCCCCGTTCGGCAACAAGTCAGTTTGATGAAAAGATCGAACGCCTGCTTGGCGTAAAGGTAATACGAACAACAATAGCAGGAACAAACCTTGTTGGTGCGCTTGTCAGCATGAACAGCCATGGGGTCGTGACAAGCGGTTTTGCCACCACCGAGGAGACTGCGGGCCTTGCAAAGGAGGTAAGGGTGCTTATCATAGGGGACAACTTCAATGCCGCGGGCAACAACATAGTGGCCAATGACAAGGGTGCGATTGTCAACCCGGACATGAGCAATAAGTCGCTGAAGCTGATTACCGATACGCTGGGAGTCGAGACTGTCAAGGGAACAGTTGCATCGTTGAAGACTGTCGGGTCAGCATGCATCGCCAACAACAATGGAGCTCTCTGTCATCCGGAGGTGACCGAGGCGGAACTCACTGTAATCGAGGAAGTGCTGAAGGTGAAGGCCAGGATAGGCACCGTGAACTACGGAGTACCGCTTGTGGGAGCCTGCCTCCTTTCCAATTCCAGGGGTGTGCTCACAGGCAGCAGCACAACGCCAATAGAGCTCGGAAGAATAGAGGACGCACTCGGCGTCTAGAGCCTCTGCGAGGCTGGCGAGCCTTCCAGTGAAGAGTATATGCCAAGAGCCACAAGAATTGACGCGGGCAGCAACAGGAGGTACATCTCCATTCTCCCTATGTTTGTTGATATCAGGTATGAAAGAGCGTAGACAACCAGACCAACAATAATTGCACCGGCTGTCATGCCCCTGAACCTGAAAAACAGCTTGCCGCTTGTGTGTGAACTGTCCTCGACCGCTGCTGGGGCAGACTCTTTGGCGGCGGGGACATTGACAGGAATGGTTTGCTTCGCGGGCTGGACCGGCGTGGTGGGCGGTGGTGCTGTCCTGACTGGTTCCGCCGCCGGCGGTGCATAGGTCACGGGTGCGGATGCTTCCGCAGCAGCTGGCTTCTCATGCCCCCCGGTATTAAGCAGCTTTGAAATCACATCAAGCTCTTTTTCAGCGTCAGTGAGCTGTTTCTCAAGCTCCTTGATCCTTGCCTGTGTCCCGCTCTCGTTTGTTGTATCTTCGGGCTCGAGGCGTGGTTCCACAGCAGTGCCCGCCTGAAAGTCCCCGTCCTGGGCGCCGCCCTTGCGCATGCTGCCGTTCTTGCCGTTTGCTGCCCCCTTAACAGGGGGGTTCCTGGTCGTCTTTTTGCCTGCCCCATTGGTCTTCTTGTTGCCATTCCTTGGCACTGCTGGCTTTGACGACTGCCTGTTTTCCAGCATACCGACGGTGTCCCTGCTCGCATCCGGCTGTGATGACGAAAGGTCTTCCTCCTCGAATTCATAACCGCAAAATTCGCAAGTCTTGGACCCCGATTTGAGCGCAAACCCGCATGCGGGACAGTTTATCTTGTTCTCCTTCGGCACCTTATTCCCCTAGAAAGGATGCGGATAGAATATGTTAATCTTTTCATTTGGCTATCGTACTTCGATAACATTTATATGACTGCAGGTAGGAATACAATTCAGGCAGCGACGAACAGCCACGGAGAAGGAAAGGTGAAGTGATGAAACTGTCAGAGGTCATGAGTTCGGAATTCCTGACGATAGATGAAAACGCCAGTGTTTTCGATGCAGTTAGAAAGATGGTAGAACACAAGACCTATGGGCTGGTAGTCGTTGACAGCCGGCTTAGGCCCGTAGGGCTTCTGAGTGAAAGAAGCCTCATAAAACGATTCATACTCCGCAACAAGAGACCGGATGAGGTGCCAGTCAAGAGGGTGATGAGG
>JAKAVR010000013.1 GCA_021817225.1 Thermoplasmata archaeon | reverse complement strand
GGCAAGCGCACTGTTTGGAATGGAGGTGCAGGGTTCACCAGGCGGCGTCGGAACGGGCCTGATGAACCTTCTCATCTATGTCATACTGGCGGTGTTCATTTCGGGCCTCATGGTTGGCAGGACACCCGAATTCCTTGGCAAGAAGATTTCAACGGGTGTCATGAGATATTCAGTGCTCTTCATACTAATTCACCCTGTCATTATACTGGCTCCTGTTGCTATTTCGGTGATGTCCGGCTACGCAGGCTTCATAGGCCTGCCACCAAACGAAGCGTTCACCGCACTCCTGTATGAATTCACAAGTGCGGCTGCAAACAACGGCTCTGCGTTCGGGTATCTGCTGGCTCCACAAAACACGAATTTCTTTTACGTCGCAGAAGCGCTTGTGATGCTGATTGGCCGGTTCGGGCCCATAATAATAGCGTTCGCAATCGCGGGTGTTCTCGCCACCACAAAACCGCTGGCACAGACGAAAAGCGCAGCGCTTGTCGATGACCCTATATTCGCCGTTTTCCTCTTTGCATTCATCATCGTGCTGAGCGCACTCCTTTTCCTGCCCGTGCTTGCGCTTGGACCGCTTGCCGGTTTCCTGGGGGGATAAGATGCTGAGCGATGCCACGAGGCTTGCCAGAAAATACAGGAGGGATGCGATTGTCGGCTCCTTCACCGGCTTTCATCCCGCGAGGGCCGTCCACAATCCGGTGATGTTTGTTGTCTATCTGAGCACTATACTCGCCGCACTGATCACCTTCCTGCCTTCCCTGTTCGAAGGTCTGCTCGGAAAGAGTTACAACTTCTACTACTACCTTGAGATAACGCTCATTCTTTTCTTCACACTCTGGTTCGCCAATTTATCGGAGTCCCTTGCGGATGCCCAGGGGAAGGCAAATGCCGAATCCCTGAAGGGCCTGCGCTCGGAAACTGATGCAATGAAAATCACCGGCTCGGGCTCCCTTGTAACGACAAAGAGCAGCGAACTCAGGAAGGGGGACATTGTTGCGCTCAAAGAAGGGGACACGGTTCCCATAGACTGCCAGGTGGTTGAGGGCGCACTCGTTGTCAACGAGTCAATGATGACAGGCGAGTCCGAGCCGCAGGTGAAGGAAACAGGCGGTGACAAGGATTCGCTCCTGGGCGGCACGACAGTCCTTTCGGGCGAGGGAAAAGCAAGGGTGAGCAACGATCCGGGCAGCACTTTCCTCGACCAGATGATAAACCTGGTGGAGGGGGCAAACAGGCAGAAGACCCAGAACGAAATTGCGCTAAGCCAGCTGCTTGTCTCCCTGAGCATGATGCTTATCGTGGTGATTTCAACACTCATACCCATTTCACAGTTCTTCAGGTTCTCGGTGGACATAGGTGCCCTGATCGCGCTGCTGATTTGCCTGATGCCCACAACAATCGGCGCCCTGCTCCCCTCGATAAGGATCGCAGGCGTGAACAGGGTCGTCAGGTACAACGTCATTGCAAAGAGCGGCAAGGCGGTCGAGACAGCAGGTGACCTCGATGTCCTTCTTCTTGACAAGACAGGCACAATCACCATAGGCAACAGGGTCGCAACAAAGATCATAGCAGCGCCGGGCAAGGATGAGAATGAAGTCCTTCAGTCGGCATACCTCTCGTCAGCCCTCGACACCACCCCTGAGGGTGTGTCGACAATGCGGCTCGCATATGCCAGGGGGGCACGTGCTGACAAGCAAGTAATTTCGGACCTGAAACCGATCCGATTCACTGCCGAGACAAGGATGAGCGGCTCCGATGCCCCTGACGGGACGAAAATCAGGAAGGGCTCAGCAGACACGATGGAGAGGGCGGGGACGCACGTACCTGCCGAAATAAGGAGGGAGATTCACGACGCATCGATGGAAGGCTCGACACCACTTCTGCTCACAAGGAACGGCGAGATAGAGGGCCTCATCATACTGCAGGATATAATCAAGCCCGGAATAGATGCGCGGATAAGCGAGCTCAAGAACATGGGCATCCGGACCATAATGGTGACTGGTGACAATTTCCTCACTGCCCAGAGCATCGCGAAGAAGGTGGGTGTGGACGAATTCAGGGCGGAGGCGACGCCGAAGGACAAGATGGAGATTATAGTCAGGGAGCAGGGGAAGAACCACCTGATTGCAATGACAGGCGACGGTTCCAATGACGCTCCCGCACTTGCCCAGGCGGATGTTGGCCTCGCGATGAACTCGGGGACGGCGGTGGCGAAGGACGCTGCAAACATGGTCGACCTCGATTCCGATCCCACCAAGCTCATAGAGATAGTTGCGCTCGGCAAGCAGCTTCTCATAACAAGGGGGGCGCTCACAACATTCAGCATAACAAACGACGTTGCGAAATATTTCGCAATAATACCTGCGATGTTCTCATCCTTCATTCCCTCGCTCGGCGCATTGAACATACTCCATATCTACCCTGCCACCGTTGCCGTGCTTTCCACACTGATTTTCAACGCGATCATAATACCTTTACTCATACCCGTCTCGATGCGCGGCGCCAGGTTCCAGGCAACTGATGCGCCCACCCTGCTCAGGAGGAACATGCTCCTGTACGGCCTGGGCGGGCTCGTTTCGGCATTCATAGGGATAAAGCTGATTGCCATGCTGCTGGGGGTGTTCTATGTCTGAAAAGCAGAATCTCATCTCCCACCTGAGGGCCGTGGCGGTGATGTCTCTCATCTTCTTTGTCCTCCTCGGCTTTGCCTACCCCGGCTTTATTGCGGTTGTGGCGCACGGCATAGGCCTCGGCTACCAGGCGGACGGGAGCCTGATAAGCCAGAACGGGACGGTAATAGCGTCCAAGTTCATAGGTGAGAATTTCTCCGCCCCGTACTATTTCTGGCCGCGCGTCTCATCCGTTGGATACAACAGCTCGAACGGCTCCGGCGGCTCGGCGCTTGGCATTGCCACACAGCAGTTCTACAACCAGACAAAGAACTACACCGAATTCCTGATCAGGACGGGCATGGTCCCGAACGGCACCCAGGTACCGGTTAATGGCGTTGAGCCTTCGGCGTCCGGGTTCGATCCCGACATAACCGTCGGTTTCGCCTATTTCCAGCTGACGAGGGTCGCATTCTACACGCACCTCAACGTCAGCTACCTGCAGAAGCTCGTAGGTGAGCACACAACATATCCCCTCTTCGGTTTCATGGGCAGCACATACGTGAACGTAGTGACGCTCGACATAGCGCTTCACAATGTGCTTTTGAGCAAAGGGGTGATCACTTGAAACGCATCTTTGCCGGAAGTCCAGTTAAGTTGAATTATCAAGAAAATGTAATGTGGTATCGCAGATGAAAGAATCGGCAGGACAGGACCCGGTGCCGGATCCGCATGAGACAGCGGCAGGCAGGCTCAAATTCCCGAAGATACTGATTCCAACGGACTCGAGGGAGACGGCCCAGCTCATGGTACCGCTGGCGAAGAAGCTTCTTGCTCCGGGCGGAAACATTGTGACGCTGAATGTGATAGACACGACCTTCCCGCTGGAGGTCATAGACAAGTGGAAGAAGAGCACCAGGATTTCCATTGCAGCGGTTGAGGCAGGTTACGCAAACGAGGTAAATGTCACGCCCGAGGTCAAGAACTCGAAGTCGATCGTCAACTGCATACTCGAGGAGGCCGGACAGATGGACAGGGGCCTGCTGATGTTTGTAATCAACCCGCACGAAGGGAAGAGGAGCTTCAGGTTCGGAAGCAAGACAAGGAGCATTGTCCGGAGCGCAACCTGCAGCGTAATGATGCTCAACAAGCTGACGCTTGCGATGCCTTCCAGGCAGAAGGGCAAGATGCTTGTCGCAATAAAGGGGGACGCCGAGGGGAGGGAGGTCCTGAAGATAGCAAAGACGCTCTCGGACGAACTCGGGGGCCTTCCGATAATACAGTACAGGATGCCTGACGGCACCGTAAGGAAGGAGGCGCAGCGCAACCATGCGGGCGCGGGCGAGTACAGGACTTTCGCAAAAGTGTACTACGGGACAAAGGTGGCGGATGCGATCCTCAACGAGCTCGCCAAGGAAAAGTACTCACTTGTGCTGATATCCTCACACATATCGAGGTCCGCGCTCCCGTTCTACTCCGGCGGCGCATTCGAGTATCTGATGAAGAATGCACCATGCCCTGTCATGATATACAGGAAAGTCAGGCCCTGAGTCACTTCAGTCTGTCCCCGCTTGAGTATACAATGTTCCCGCCGACCATTGTTGCAAGTATTTCGGGCTTCTCCACAGTCGCCAGATCGAGTTCCCTGTTTTCAAGGAATACCGCATCCGCGTAGTTACCCTGCTCCAGCGACCCCAGTCTGTCACCCTCGCCTGCAGCGTATCCGCCATTCACCGTGTACATGGAAAGAGCTTCATGCACGTCAAGCGCCTCGGAAGCGGTGAGCCTGGCCATCTCGACGGATGAACTGGCACCCCTGTCCATTGCGGCAAGCATTCCAGTCCACGGATCAAGCGGCTCCACAGGCGAGTCGCTTGAGCCAGCAACGATCAGCCCCATGCTCATGTACGTGCTGAAAAGGTAGCAGCTGCTGCACCTTTCTCCAAGCCTTTTTCCGAGCCACCAGTCACCCACGAGAAAGTGCGGCTGGACTGCAAGCGCCGGCCTTACCCTGGAGAGCATGAGAAGCACATTCTCCGGTGTCAGTGCGGCATGCTCAAGCCTCACCTTCGGGGCTGTCAGCCCTGCACTTGAGGCTGCTGAAAGCGCAACCTCGGCGGCCCTGTCCCCTATTGCATGCACGGCAACAATCAGCCCCTTCCCTGCGGCCACTTCCATGTACTTCTCCATCTCCTCCACCGGCATGAGCGACAGGCCGCATGTATCCATATCGCTGTAAGGGGCGGAAAGCAGGGCAGTGTGCGCGCCGAAGGCACCGTCCGCGAAAAGCTTCAGGCCGGCTATGCGGACAAGTCGCGCATCCGCGAAACGCGGGATCCCTTCGAACATTTCAAACGCATCCCTTGAAAGGAATATCCTGACCCTGCACTTCACACTCCCCCTTTCGGCTGCCTTCATGATCGCCTCCACCTCGCCAAGATCGGCATTCATCGCTACAAGGGTCGTCAGTCCCCTCCCGACAGCGTAATCTGCCGCCCTCTCCACCGCCTTTTCAAGTGTGGAGGAAGTCAGTGCCGCCTCCACCGGGTAGATGTGCTTTTCAATAGCTGCGTCGAAAAACATGCCGTCCGGGTTTCCGCTTCGGTCCCTGCCTATTATCCCTCCCTGCGGATCTGGCGTTTCGGCTATTACCCCTGCGAGCTTCAGCACCTGCGTGTTGACGACTGCCGCGTGCGAGCAGAATCTGTAGAGTATGATTGGCCTGTCGGCAGAGATCCTGTCGAGATCCGCAGCAGTCGGGTATCTGCCTTCCGAAAAGAGTTCATGGTCCCATCCGCCTTCGACAGCAAACCCCAGTTCCATGACATGCGCCGATAACCTTCCGGTCATCTCGGCGATGCTCCTGCACCCCTTGAGGTCCACGCCAATCAACCGCTGCCCCGTTGCCGCGAGGTGCATGTGCGAGTCAATCAGTCCAGGAATCACCACTCCCCCGCATTCGATTCTACGGGCACATTCCCACTCCTTTTCCGCCGACTCCCTGCTTCCCGAGAATGCAATCATGCCGTCCTTCACAACAACGCAGCCGACATACCGCCTGCCCGTGTAGATCCTGCCGATGACAAGCAAATCGCCTTTCTTCAAGCAGATATCCTCCTGCTCAGTATTCCTTGTAGCTCACGCCGTACTGCTCAAGCTCGACGCCGTCGCCCTGCTGGACGCTGCCTATGACGTATGCTCTCTTGCCATTCTTCCCCAGTGTGCGGCAGATGCCTTCTGCCTCTCCCTTGCGGGCGACAACAACGAAGCCTGTGCCCATGTTGAATGTCTGGAACATTTCCTCGTCGCTTATTCCCCCAAGCTCTGAAAGGAACTGGAAAATCCTCGGAACACGGGGGAGGCTGTCTATCAGGAATCTCACATTTCTCTTCAGCCTGAGAATGTTCCTGAAACCTCCGCCTGTCACGTTTGCAAGGCCCGTGACGTTGTGCTTTTTCAGTACGTCAAGGACAGGCTTGACATATATTTCGGTCGGCCTGAGCAGTTCTTTGCCCAGGGTGCCTGAGCCAAACTTCGCTTCCAGCCAGGTGCCGCTCTCTGAGAGCAGCTTCCTGACAAGCGTGTATCCGTTTGAGTGCAGTCCGCTGCTTGCAATCCCAACTATCTCGTCTCCCTTCCTGATTGCATTTCCGGTGATGACCTTTTTCCTCTCCACCACGCCGAGACAGCTCGCCGAGATGTCCACGTCGTTCACCATGTCCCTGAGCACTGCGACCTCGCCGCCCACGATCTCCGCATTCGAAAGGGACGCTCCCTTGTTGAGACCCTTTCCTATTTCGGACGCAATCCGCGTGTCGGGATAGGGGAGGGCGATGTAGTCGACAAGCGCAATGGGTTCCGCGCCGACGCATATTGTATCGTTGACATTCATCGCGACGCAGTCTATGCCTACCGTGTCCCATCTGTTCAGCTGCTTTGCAACCAGCAGCTTTGAGCCTACGCCGTCGGTACCCAGAGTCAGGATGCTCTTTCCGAACGGTATGGTGGATGTGAAATGGCCGACACCGACGGGTTTTCCTGCACCTTTTCTCCTGAACCTGAGTTCGGCCACCAGCCTGTCTATGAACTGTGACTTCAGGTCTATGTCAACGCCGGAGGCCGCGTAAGTGATTCCGTTGCCCTTCATCGTCCTGGCTAAAGACGTGCGGCCGATAAATCCTTTTATGACCGTCAGGGGAACGGAACGAGGCCGTTCATTGAAAGGTCCTTCCTGAGCTGGCCGGGAGAGGTGAAGAGTATGGACTGTATTCCGATTCTGCCCGCAGCCTCAACATTTTCCTTCCTGTCGTCAACAAAAAGCGCCTCTTCTGCACCGATATCCGCCTTCCTGAGCGCTATGTCGAATATTGCTGGATCGGGTTTGATGACAGAGTAGGAATATGAGAGGACAGAATCATCGAACATGTCTGCCATCGAATACCTCCTTTCGAGTACTGCCCAGGTGTGTTCCGGCATGTTGCTCAGCGCCACGAGCCTTATTCTATTTCTCTTCCTGACTTCGTAGAGCAGTGCGCAGACGTCCTTCTTCAACGACAGGCTGTCATCGTGCATACCAATAAATTCCTCGAGAGCAAGCGGAATGCCCATTTCGACGATTGTCCTTTCGTAGAACTGCCTGAAGTCTGTCCTCCCTATGTCCAGATCCACAGACTCCCTGACGAAAACAGGCAGTGTGCTCCTTGACGAAATGCCAAACCTTGCATCGAGCTTCTCAGACAGCACAGTCCATGGGTTGTCGCAGCATACGCCGCCTATGTCCACAAATAGAACCTTTTTCAACAGGATTACCGCGCTTCAGCACCGTGCGAGATTCCAAGGAGCAACTCCGAATAAAACTTTCCATCCTTTCATCTGCTGGAATTGCCAGTGAGTTGCAGAGATGGATATTCTGCCAACAAGCTTGAAATAACCACCGGAAGGCTCGATTGAATGTGCAGCGGGCGAAGAGAATTGTGCACTTGCTGATCACTGGCAAATCGGAGATAGTCAATGGCTATGCTTCGGGATTCTCGCTTATTGCACTGTCCCTGATAGAATCGTTCCTGCCTGTTTCCAGGCTTCCATCCATCCCTTTCCTGCAGATCATACTCGGCAATTATCTGCTTATAGTCATGGCCTCCATGGCGGGAGGCTGCGTGCTTCTGGCGAAGGCGACAATACTCCTCTCCGCCTCAAGGTCTTATCCGATGGTGCTCTTTTCACTCCTGTCGATGCTTGGCTCAGTCGTGTCTTATGCTGTCGGTCTGCTGACTTCCGGCGACTTCACCACTGCCCTGAATGGATCGCCTGCGGATCCGGCTGTCCTGCTCGCAGTATCACTCGTGCTCACTGCTGTTTTCTCACTGTCGCTCACCGCAAGACGCGTGTTTGCCAGGAAGGGTGATTCTTCCTCCGCCCCCGCAGTCAGGAACAGGGTCTGAGCTCAGCTCCCGAAAGTTTATTTTATCAGCTCCATGGTGTTCAGCACCGAAGAGAAGTTGACGAAACGCTGGATGAAGGACAAGAAGCGGGAGCATTATTACCTGAAGGCCAAAAGTGAACACTACCGGAGCAGGGCAGCCTACAAGCTGCTTCAGCTGCAGGAAAAGTTCCACATACTCTCCGAAGGGATGAGCTGCCTTGATCTTGGCGCCGCGCCGGGCGGCTGGCTGCAGGTAGAATCACAGATAGTGGGCCCGCGAGGAAGCGTGTGCGGCATCGACCTTTCCACAATCCGGCCCATGGAAGGAGTAACACTTCTCAGGGGTGACGTTACATCCCCGGAAACAACCGGCATACTGCTTGAGAAGACTGGCGGGAGGGTGGACGTCATATTCTCCGACATGTCGCCTGATATAAGCGGCAACTATTCGCTCGACCATGCCCGCTCTGTTGAGCTTGTGAGGATGTCTGCGAAAGTCGCATCCTCCCTCCTGAAGAAGGGCGGCTCTCTGGTCGCAAAACTGTTCGAAGGCGACATGACACGGCAGCTGCTTGATGAGCTTCAGGCTGTTTTTCTCACCGTGAGGCTTTCCAAGCCGCCCGCAAGCAGGAAGCAGAGTTCCGAGATTTACGTGATTGCCAAGGGATTCAGGGGCTCCTGATATTGCCCGATCATGCGATATGGCGTGACGCCGCTGACCGCATCATCGCGGGAAGAAATGGTTTCTATAAAGCGTTTGGCGGGCTGTCCCGGACGACTGTAAGCCGGGAACCTGCCGGCGCGTCATTTTATGGAGCTCAATTCCTTCTTGAGCTGTTCCATGTCTGGAAGCACGCCTGCATTCTCTGTTACCCACCTGTAGCGTATCACGCCATTCCTGTCCACAATGAACACGGACCTCTTTGCCACGCCGTGGAGTCCGAGGAATTCACTGTAACTGACTCCGTACAGTTTCGCCACTTCGTGGCTGTAGTCGCTGAGCAGATCGAAGTTGAAGTGGTTCGCCTTGCTGAACGCATCGTGCGTGAAGTAGCTGTCTCCGCTTATCGCGACTACCTTCGCGCTGAGCTTCTCGAACTCGCTCAGACCGTCCCTGAAAGTGCACAGCTCATTTGTGCACACAGCTGTAAAATCGCCGGGGTAGAACGCTATAACAACGTTGCCCGATGCTGTGAGATCCTTGAGCGATACTTTCGCGTCCTTTGACTTTGGCAGGGTGAAGTCCGGGGCCCTGTCGCCAACTTTAAGTTCGGTCATTTCAAATGCCTCTGGTTTCTATTTATCCTTGTTAATTAAGGTTTGCTGATTCTTTTCCGCACCCATTCGATTCATATACAATGGACCACGCTCAAGTAACCACTCTGTGTGCGTCAGCCGGGTGATAGGAGTTCCACTGGGTGCAGGACCGGCACATGCACGCCTTCCCCGAGCTGCATTGTGCACACGCTGCTTTCTGTCGCTATTCCCTGCAGGTCCTTGTGCTCGTTGAAAAGCTCCAGCAGCGGCTTCGCTACAGCCCTGGACAGTTCGGCGCCGAGCGGGCCCTTCTTCAGTCCGAACGTGCCTGCCATTCCGCAGCATGTTCCAGTCTCAATCACGCTGACGTCGTAGCCGGCAGACTCAAGCGCTGCAACGGAGTATCTCCCCGAACTCAGCGGCCGCTGATGGCATGGTATGTGGAAGCCAAGGCGCACCCTTTCTTCCTCCCCGGCTTTTACAGGCTTCACCCCGGGATGCTTCACCGCCATGTATTCAAAGAGTTCGTATGTGTGGGCCGAGACATCCATGCTCTCTGCGGAGCGGCCGAGAAGCTTCGGGTATATCTCCCTGAGGCTGTAGGTTGCAGTTGGCTCCGTGCTTATTACCTCGTAGCCGCGGGTGACAAACTTGTGCAGGACTGAAACATTGTGGAGCGCAACCTTCCTTGCGCGTGCGAGTTCGCCATACAGGAAAAAAGGCGCGCCGCTCGGCTTCAGTTCCCGCGGCGAAACAACAGATGCCCCTGCCGCGCGCAGCATGCCCACCGTCCTGAGCCCGATTTCAGGCTTCACGTAGTTGGCGAACATGTCCGGGAAGTACACAAGCTGCTCCCTGGCGCCTGCTTCGTCGGGCCTGAACCGCTTCGTGAAAGTCCTCCTTGTGTAAGTCGGAAGCGCTCTTGTCCTTTCAACGCCCAAAAGGCGATCCTCGACGAGTCTGGACACCCTGTTGCCTACGGCCCAGTTCGACAAGGGTGCAGTTGCGCTGAGGTACCTGGATACTCTTTCCATGGAGCACATGAACCTGTTCACTAACAGCTGGCCGTTTGCCTCTACATCCTTCTGCTTCACCTTTGCGATCATCAACGGTATGTCGATTCCGGCCGGGCAGACGGTCTGGCAAAGGCCGCAGGATATGCAGAGTTGTGCGAACTTCGCATTCTCAAGCCCATGGATCTCCTCGGTCCATGGAATGCCTATCGGTCCCGGATAGATGTACCCGAAGGTGTGGCCCCCCACCACTCCGTACGTCGGGCATATGTTCATGCAGGCACCGCATCGAATGCAGTTCAGCGCTTCGCTGAAATCCGGATCCCTGCTCATTGCCGACCTGCCGTTGTCAAGAATGACAACATGCATTTCCCTCTCCTTCCCTCCAATGTCGAGCCTGTTGGATATCATGGAGACGTAATTTGTCAGCTGCGTGCCTGTAGCGCTCAGCGGATGCGCATTGAACAGCCTTATCGCATCCTCCCAGGTGGGGACTATCTTCTCCATGCCCACAACCACGACCTGCACATCGGGCAGCGAGTTTACCAGCCTGTCATTTCCCTCATTTGTCTCAATCACAACGGTGCCCGTCTCGGCAACGGCGATGTTTGCTCCGTTGATACCTATGCCCGTGCTGAAAAAAACAGGCCGGAGCTCTTTCCTGATTGATGCCATTATCCCTTCAAGCGAATCCGGAACAGGGTAACCGAATTTGTCGGTGAACAGCTCCGATATCGACTCCTGCGATTTGTGGATTGCAGGAAAGACGAGATGGAATGGCTTCTCTCCCGCGAGCTGTATTATCCTCTCGCCGAGATCCGTCTCGACCACCTCCAGGCCCTTTTCCTCCAGCCTCCTGTTGAGTTCTATCTCCTCCGTTGTCAGCGACTTTGACTTTGAAAGCAGCTTCGCGCCGGACCTGGACGCCAGGCCCGATATGTAGCTTACAACATCCTCCGCATTCTTCGCGACATGAACATGGCAGCCGTTCTCCGAGGCACGTTCCGAGAATGTTCTAACCATGTCGTCCATGTGCGCAACGGCTCCTGTTTTCAGCGTCCTGATATCGGAGACGAAGGCGGAGGGATTCTCCATTCTGGAAAACCGGGCCCTTCTTGCATCCCTTCCGCGCTTCACCGCTCGCGACAGTGCGGATATCCTTGCACCGTCACTGAGGGCAAGTCGAATCCTTCCCATGAGCTGTCTGTAATCATCATTCATCTGGTGTCTCCGTAAACTACCACATGGACTTCGTTCGGGCCGTGGACGCCCACCACATCCTTGAGTTCTATGTCCGAAGTCCTGGATGGTCCGCTGATGAGTGTTATCACCGGCTTTCTGCCGCTGACGCCGAGGCTCCTCCTGATTACCGGGGCGAGCCCGGCAAGGTTCTCAATTATGTTGGCAGAGTCGAGGATGGCGATATGAAGCAGAGTGGCAGCAGAGGCAAGCCTTGCTGTCTCTTCGTCATCTATTTCCACAATGCAGCCCGCGGATGCAACGGCATACTGTGCCTCCGTTATGCCCGTACCCGGCTCCGAATAGTCATCAGGGCGGCTGTCATCCAGCACTTCTATTCCGAACTTCCGCAATCTCTCCGCAAGCGGCGGCATGAGACTGCGTGATGTGTGGACGCTCCTGACTCTCCCTGAGAGCATATTCCCGACAGAATCGACCGCTTCATCCCGCGTCCTCGCAATATGCACCCTTCCACCCAGCGCCTCGAACTCGCTCTGGAATCTGCCAACGATGTCAATCGCCGATGCCATCTGAACCTCTGGCAATAGTCCCGTCCGTATTTAGAATTCCCGTCTCGCAGCAGTGATTTGGTCTACGGCTTCACTTTCTCCCAGCGGATGCTGACTTCAGGGCGGCAATCGTGCCAATCGCCGACTGCAATATCTCGCTCCTCACGGGTTCCTCAAACTGAGATTCCGTAAAGATGTCGATTGCGAGGATGTACGTATTAAGCGTTGTCTCCGAAACAAACACCTCGGGCACCGTCCCCGGGGCTACTCGCGGGAGTTTCGAAACCGCATTCCTGACCGCCTCAATCGCCGCGGCAGTGTCAACCGATTTCTCCACCTCGTACTTGCTCCTCACCTTCATTCTAGTTGTCCTGGAATTGATTGTTATCATTGCCTGAATGAAGATCCCCGCGGGTATTTTCACCGTCCTGCCATCGTCTAGAGTGAACACAACGTAAAGGAAACCAACGAACTCGACCACGCCTGTGAAACCGCTAATCAGGAAATCGTTCGAAAAGAACTTTGGTGGGTAGGATGGTGCAATGACGCCGAACTGCCAGGTTGCAAACGTGATGCGTTCGCCAGCGTAGACAGGTCTCGCAATGACAAGAACCAGGCCGGCGAAGAAGTTTGCAAGAACCGTCTGGGAAGCAAGTCCCAGGACTATCGCCGTGAAAGCGCTTCCGACGATGAGACCGGAGAGATTCACCTGCAGCAGGTCCAGGACGACGAATGCGAGCACCAGGTATGCAACGAGTGAAAATAGGTACTTTATGGTCACAGCCCTGGCCCTCCCGATCCTGCGCGACACGATGTCCAGCAGGATTCTTGTGAGAAGGGTTATCAGCGCATATCCGACAGCGAGAACTGCCACTGCTATTATTGATGCCTGATAGCTCACAAGCGGGGCCGCATATGTCTTCAGTATGAAATTGTTGAGCAACAGATCGAAGGCATAGAGTAATGCTGCGACAACAACGACCATTACTGCAAGGCCAGCCAGCGTGTGCCTCCGGTCTTTCCCTTTGTCCCTTTCCGGTCCACCCATTCAAATCAATCCTGTGAAAACCAGGTGCGCACGACACGTCAGCTCCCGGTTCTCCTTACACGTGCATCGGATGTCTTTCTCGTCAATATCATTTGCTGTTCTCATTGCGTGTCAGAAGGAGGTCTTCATGTGCATTCTGGTTTGTTTCTCCCTGCCTCGGCGGCATGCAAAGGTTTAAAGAAACAAACCGTTGTCCATCATCATACAGGGTGTTGAATTTGCCGTCGGAGAAGGAGACACAATTCGAAAGACTCTGGGAGGGCGAGACCCCTTCCGGCAAGAATGAGACGAAGGCGTTGCAGTTCAGGCAGAAGATGAGGATGGCACTTGTGCAGAAGGGAGCACAGATTACGAAGGAAAATGCCAAGCAGTACTGGATGGGGACACTGCACACCGTGCGGGAAGCTCAGGAGCAGGAGAACAGGGAATTCAGAGACAGAAGGCAGCAGGAGCGGCCCGACAGGCGACGGAGGTAGTCTCCCTCTGCCAGCACGTGATCCGCATCAAGGATATTCGGCATGATCCCTTTTTATAACAAGCAGGACGTCGTTATAAACGACGTGAAACATTGACAGAAAAGGAAAAGATAAGGATGCGTTATCTCCTGAAGTCTGTCCTGAACGTCGACATACAGGAGATTGTTGACAGAACGGTAAGGGACATGGATTATCAGGTTCTGTATTTCTGATATCGGCAATCCATCATTCCATCAAAGAAGCACTCCCAGGTCACTTGATTCGACCAATTGTTCTTCCGGGCTGGAAAGCCGGTGGCCGCGTGCTCGAAGATGTAAAAATGTGAAAAAAGGGATGCACATCCCGTTCCGGGAGCCCTGTGCATCACCCTCCGGAAGACGTTTTTGCCTTTTCTGTAAGCAGGCTCAGTTCGCCGGTGCAGGCGGCGCCCCAAGGTGGACGAACCTGGTCGTATAGAACCTGAGGTCCAGCAGTGCTGCTCCCCTCACTCCGTCGTGGTGCGCTATGATTGCGTATCTGCCGTTGGCCAGGTTGAAGTATGCCGCACCGTGGGAGTTTGTCATTGCTGTTGCAACCGGCGAGAGCGTTATTGTGATGTTGCCGTTTGCCTGTGTCGCATAAGATATGCTGTATACTGTCACGTTCGCGTCCTGGACTGCAACCCTGGTCCCGTTAATTTGCGTCCACACGACAACCTCAAGGTATTCACCGCTGGTCTGGCCGGACCCCTGAAGGACGGAAGACTGCGCTCCCGGCGATGCCGCCTCCACCATGCCCACTGCAGCAATGCTACCGACCGCAAGCAGTGCAATGAGGGACACTGCAAGCAGCTTCTTCCTGCTCATCTTCTTTGCTTTTTCATGCGTTTCCAATTCTGTCACCTGCGGTCAGATTGACCATCTTTAATATATGGAAAGGGAATGCGTGATCTGTACGAATCGTACGTAAACAGGGTAAAAGCGCCGCTTGTTTTGCGGAGCGATGATCATATGGTGAATGCATTTGATTTGCTGCAGGCTGTGCTGTCGGCAGTGACGCTCCTTGTGGCGGCGATGGTTTCCTACAGGGCATTCAAGGGTTACGGTGTTGCAAGAAACGTGAATCTCCTCCTGCTTGCCCTCGGCTTTGCCATGCTATGCCTGTACTTCCTCTTTTCAACTCTGGGCTTCCTGGGCAGCATCTCGGCCTCATATCCCCCGAACCACCTTTTCACCAGATACTTCGTTATAGACCTGATACAGGTTGTGGCCTATCTTCTGGTCATGCTTGCCTATGTGGTAAAGCCGAGAGCCGAGGAAGCTGTCCTTCCGCTCATATCTGTCGTGTTTCTTGCATTCAGTTTCGAGCTCTTCATCGTCATTCTCCTGCTCGTTGTCGTGGTCAGCGTGTGGTCAGGATACCGTTCTTCCCCCACCGCAGGCACCGCTCTTGTTCTCGCAAGCTTCACGCTTCTCTTCCTCCTTCACGCAGTCACCGCTTTGCTCCTTTTCGCGCCAAGGCTCATCGCCGCCGGCTCGGTGTACTATGCTGTGATGCAGATGCTCTCATTCGCACTTCTTTTCATGGCAATAGGTCACCGCCCGGCGAAGGGTGACCAACGGAGGAGCGCAGAAAGTGCCTGAGTCCTCCTACAGGTCAAAAGCACGCATATTCGCCGACATACTCAGGGCAATCGCTGCCGACAGGGAGACGAAACCGACGCACATACTCTACAAGGCGAATCTCTCATACGACAGGCTGACGAAGTATCTGGGCATGCTCGAGGCGAATGGTCTTATTTCGAAGAACAGCGAGGGTGAAAAAACTTCGTACTCGATAACTGACAAGGGGCGGTACTTCCTGCAGGAGTTCAGAAAGGTTGAAGATTTTACAACGGCATTTGGCCTCAGGCTGTGAGAGTGGCACTGAATGGTTTACGCGGTCGAACTGAAACTTGCATTCGACGCCGACGCCAGGAAGCTGCATGAGTCGGTCGAGATGGACAACGGTGACTTCATTTCGTCCTCCGTTGCCGAACACGAGATAAGTGCAAGGGCAGAATCGGATAATCTCATGAGCCTTCTCAGGACGGTCGACGACTTCATTTCATGTCTTCAGGTTGCCGAGAAGACGCTGAAGAAGATCGCCCCTCCCTGACATCAACTGCTACGCCCTTGCCGAACGAAAGCATTTCCTCTTTTCTGAGCATTGCCCTGCCGACTGCGAGCAGATTGCCCGCCCTGTCGACAACAAGGCATTCGTCACCTGGTCTCAGCGCTTCGTCCGCATCCGTCACAAACCTGGAGAACAGGCTCCTGCCCGCAGATACGAAGGGTATCGCATCATCGGAGCATTCAACAGACATCGTCCCCTTCGCGAGCACGCCATGAAGCAGTTCACCTCCATGGAACTTGACTGAAAAAAGGCCGTCTTCTGTCCTGAAGAAGAGGATCTGCCTGCCGTCCCTCAGGACGCTCCTGAGCTTGCCCGTGTTTCTCGAGTGGGTGCACTGCACATCACCAGACAGAAGCGCCTCTGCATTCTTTCTTCCGAACTGGTACTCGCATACTATGAGCGCCTGTGAGAGCCTGTCTGGTTTGTTCGCTCCCGCCCCTATTCTCCTCCACCTTCCATCGGCGATGCGCCATTCCCCGTATCCGAATTTGGCCGAATAAGAGTCCGGTTTTTCGGCGCATTCCATCGTCGCCGAATAAGTGGACTGGGAGAGCGGGTAAGTCTCGGTAAGCTGAATCGGGAAAATGCCCACGTTGGTGAGGGACGCGATGTCTTCGGCACTGTCCGAGGAGGTGAAGTCGTAGTGGCTGAAATACTGCCTTTCCCCCCTGACAACAAGCAGCCTCTTGCCCTTCCCCGGCCTTATGCCGGAGGCCGAAGCGAAGAAGCGCGCAAAATCAGGCCTCTTCAGGGAGAGGCCATCCACGAAGTTTATTCCCGAGCGCCTCGACATTGGCTCGAATCTTGACAGGTAGTCCGAGTGCGATAACACCTCGGCATATGCGTCGAACAGCTGCGGGCTGCTCCTCGCTCTCGCCTCGACCAGGCTCCACAAGCTTCCCTCATGGATCGCCTGCTTTATCCTTTTCAGCTCCGAGGTCAGGATGTAAAGGTTGTGCCCCGAGATGCCCAGGACCCTCTCATTCTCGTCCATCGAGGCCATTTCCGCAGGCGTGTGGCTGCTGCACACGGGGCAGTCGCACCAGCTGTATTTCAGGTCTGAGAGTGCGATGCTCCCTTCGGGGAACATCATCCTTCCGTCGTACGCATACTTGACATAAGATGCAGAATCAAACAGATCGCAGCCAAGCAGTACCGCCAGCGGAAGCATCAGTGGATGACCTGCACCGAACAGGTGGACGGGTCTCCCCGGCGGCAGTCCTTTCTTGGAAGCGATGATCACACTGGCGAGATCCGCAAACCTGTACTCCTCCATCAGCGGCACCACTCCGCCTATCGTGAAGTAGTCGGGTGCTTCCTCGCCGAGCCGCCTCGCTGCTCTTTCCCTAACCTCCGGGTAGAGACCGCCTTGTACGGTTGCCGCTATGAGGCTGCCGCCCCTTTTTGAAGACATGGCTTCCTTCACCCTGGCTGCGGTAACCGCTGCTGCGTTTTCCGCCTGTCCGAGGGTGAAGTCCGGCTCGGAAAAGACATCGAAGACAGTGGCAACATCGCTTCCTATCGCGCGCTGGAATTCAAGTATCTCTGCCGGATCGACGCTGACATCAGAGTAAACATGCGTCTGGAATGTTCCGCTGTCTGTCATCACCGTCCCGTCAAAGTCCAGGAGGCCGTGGACACCTTCCTTCAGCGCCTTCTCCCTGAGCTCCTGGTTTCTGGATATGATGTACGAGTTGGTGATCACCATATCCACTCCGAATCTTGCCCTCATCTCCGATGCGCTCATCACTTTCCTGTTTGGATTTATGACGGGCATGATCGCAGGCGTTTCGACCTTGCCGTGCGCTGTTTCGAAGCGGCAGATCCTTGCAAGTCCGTCCCTTTCGAGCAGTTCGAAGTCGCCTATCATGGTCGATGGCTACATGGACAATGCCAGTATGATTAAAGCATATCCCCTGCGCGGGTGGAATTCCCATAGACGGTGCAGGCGCAGCCATGTTCATCCCCTGAGCAATTATTATAATCAAAATGCATTCTTCGAATGCATGAGCGAATTCACTCCCATTCTTCTGCCCGTCATCGCCGCCCTTTTCTTCTTCCTTCCAGGCATGTCTGCAATATTCGCTTTCGCCGAAAAGAAGAGCACCTGGCGCTCGGACGACCTGCACTTTATCGCTTCATCAACCGGGCTCAGCCTCGCAATAACTCTGCTTGCAATGTTCGTTCTGTTCCTGGTTTCACAGGCAACCCATTCCCCCTTCCAGTTCGTTGCACTTCCTGTTCTTCTCGGTGTCCTGACCGCAGCATTCCTCTTGATAGCACTCTTCAGATCCTCGCTTCTTCGTCCAATGCGGGGCCTGGAAGAGCTTGACAGCGAAAGAAAGGGGGGCGGGGGTTGATGCAGGGGAACAGGTTTGCATACAAGCTCGTGATTGCTGTCAGAGCCGACCTCAAACTGTCTGTAGGCAAACTGGCCGTGCAGGTGGCGCATGCAGCAGTCAGCTGCTCGCTGCTCTCGAAGGAGAGGGACAGGAGGATATTCGATGCATGGTTCGAGGAAGGGCAGAAGAAGGTTGTTGTAAAGGTGAAGTCGGCGGATGACCTTTATTTCCTGAGGGACGCGGCAAGATCAAGGGGGCTCACGAGCAGCCTGATAGCCGATGCGGGACTCACCGAAATTCCCCCCGGGACGGTAACCTGCATTGGAATTGGTCCTGCAAGGGAAGTGGACATAGATCCTGTAACGGGCGAACTGGCACTGATGTGAAGTGAAGAAGCAGACACGCGTGATAGCGTTTGACGACGGGAAATTTACATTCAGGAAGGGCAGAGCGGTCCTGGTCGGCGTTGTGGTCAGAATCCCTTCATATGTCGAGGGGGCAATTGTAACAGACTGCGAGATCGACGGCGTGGATGCTTCAGGCCGGGTCATCGATGCCGTCCTCAAATCAAGGCTGAGAGAACAGATAAGGCTCATAATGCTGGACGGGATAGCGGCAGGCGGTTTCAACATCTTCGATCTCGGCCTGATAAACCGCGGGACGGGAATACCTGTCGTGAGCATTACAAGGAGAGAACCGGACCTTAATGAAATGGAATCGGCGCTGAGGAAGCACTTTGCCGACTGGAGGGAAAGGATGGAACTTGTCTCGGCATATTCTCCGCACAGTGTGCAGGGAGAAGGCTTCAGGCTGTTCGCCAGGAACGAAGGGATAAGCGATGAAGATGCACTCAACATAATCGCCGCATCCATCGTGCGTGGCAACTTCCCGGAGCCGCTGCGCCTTGCCCACATATTCGCCGGGGCGGTATCATCCGGTGAATCCAGGGGAAAGGCGTGATCAGGCCTGCTTTTCCACCTCTTCCGTCCTTTCCCTGAGCCTGCTCTCCGTGTCTATCTGCGCCTTCTGCAGCCTGTCGCTGTAATCGATGAAGACGCTTTTCAGCTCCGTGAATTCCTCGATTGCAGACGAGCCTGCTTCCCTTCCGCCTGTGCCAGTGCTTTTCACGCCGCCGAAAGGCAGGTGTATCTCCGCCCCAATCGTTGGCGCGTTGATGTATGTTATACCGCTTTCAAGAAGGCGTATTGCCTTGAACGCCCTGTTGACATCCCTCGTGTAGATTGCCGAGCTCAGGCCGTACTGCACACCGTTGGCCACAGAGATTGCATCGTCGAAGTCCCTCACCCTGATTACTGAAAGTACCGGGCCGAATATCTCCTCGGTGCTTATTCTTGAACCGTGCTTCGTCTCGATCATCGTCGGCTGTATGAAATTGCCCCGGCTGTAGACTCCCCCTTCAAGCGATTCTCCACCGGTAAGCACCTTGCCCCCCTCCTTCTTGCCTATGTCGATGTAGCCCATGATTGAGTCCTTCGCCTTCCTGTTAATTACAGGCCCCATGTCCACATCCACGTCCGCGGGGTTTCCCACCTTCAGCTTTTCGATCCTTGCCGTGAGAACGTCCATCAGTTTCCTGTATGCCCCCTCCTGAACTATCAGCCTGCTAGTCGCTGTGCATCTCTGTCCCGAGGTCCCGAACGCACCGAAGAGAACTCCATCCGCGACAATATCCATGTTTGCATCGTCCATGACGATCACCGGGTTCTTTCCACCGAGTTCAAGATGCACCTGAATCAGCCTCTTCGCTCCCTCGGTGTACACTTCCCTGCCAGTGGCAACTCCGCCAGTGAACGAGATTGCCCTTATCGACGGGTGGTTGATGAGCGGGCTCCCAACATCACTGCCGCTGCCGGGGACCATGCTGATCACGCCAGGCGGGAATCCGGCCTCATCCACCAGTTCAACAAACCTCGCGGCGCACAACGGTGTGTCCGTTGCAGGCTTGAGCACGATCGAACAGCCGGCAATCAGTGCAGCGCCCATTTTCCAGGACGGGATCGAGACGGGGAAGTTCCAGGGCGTGATCATTCCCACCGGCCCCTTGGGCAGCCTGACTGTCATGTTGAACTTGTCAGGCAGCTCGGAGGGAGTGGTCTCGCCGAACATCCGCCTGCCCTCGCCCGCCATGTACTTGAAGAAGTCAATGGCCTCCTGCACCTCCCCTTTTCCCTCGCTCAGGATCTTCCCCATTTCCTTGGTTACCAGCAGGCCCAGCTCGTCCTTATGCTTCTCCAGGTTCAGCGCTGCCTTCAGCAGCACTTCCCCTCTCATGGGTGCAGGTATCTCCTTCCAGACCCTGAACCCCTTTTCTGCGGACCTGACTGCGAGGTCGACATCCCTTGCATTGCCTCGCGCAAATCTTGCAAGCACTTCACCTGTTGCAGGGTTGAGCGTTTCGAAGAATTCGTTCCTGGAACTTTCGGTCCATTGTCCATTTATGAATATCCCAAATTCCTTCACCATTCTGACCATCTCTTTCCTGTGTGCCACCGATCATCCTGGACGAAGTAGATTAAAGGATTCAACTTATTGACCGGCAGGATGCGGCAATTGTGTTCCTGTCGAAGAGGGGATTTATTACTCGGCTCACAATCCACTCCCAAGAGCGGGAGTAGCTAAGCTTGGCCAACAGCGCAGGACTTAAGATCCCATAGGAAATTCTGTCCCGCAGGGGTACGTGGGTTCAAATCCCTCCTCCCGCACCACACCGAAGGTCAATATCATGTGCATGATTTACTCTCAGGCGTGGTTGTCGGAGCAGCTGACATACATCACTATGACAAACTGCTTCGGCAGGCACTCGCGAATCTGGAAAGCGACGCATCAATTTCCGCCGTTAACAGGAAGATCATCAGGAAATACATTCGGTTCAGAGGCGTGCAGAGGCTGAGCATTCCGCGGCTTCAGGGATTCCCGTCGCTCGCACTCATGGGCCGAGACACGCATGGGGCTGCTCATGTGGGAGGAACTTTGCCGCGACTTCGAAGTCGACTGGCGTGTGCCCACGGTCGAGGAATTTGTGGAGTCGGTGGTCAACCGATTGAGCTGTTTACAAACGAGGCGGAGCGCAACAAAGCAGCACAGTTTGCTGATTTTTGGTCACTGTGGAAAATTAAAATACTGTGATTCTGAAAGACCATAACGAAATCCGTGGAGAAGGGATGGAATGGTCATCGGACACTGTTTCAGTCGGTGAAAGGGATGTTCGTGGCGACTATGTCACGACATCGATCCTCGCCGAGTACAACCAGCGCGCGGATTCAACGGATTCGAAGTACAAGGGACTCAAGGAGCTAGCAACCTGGGTATGTGTTGCTCATGGTATCCCATACCATAGAGTCCTTGACGACACGCTCAGTGTCAAGGTTCGTAAGTTTGGAAAATGCACATAACGAGCCGCTATCGTGCCGTTAGTTGAATCTGAAGAAGAAATCGCGCACGACAGAATGGGGCAGACAAAACCACCACCCGGCAGCGAATGGGCATTTTCCCATGTACACGGAAAACGTGAAAATATGAGCAGCCGGGTAACCGGAGACGATTCATATATAAACCCTGAGAGTGAAAATGCAGGTTAACCCGACATCGCGCAGTAACAATCAAGGGTAACCGAGTGAATATGTAAACAGCGTGAAGGGTACGAAAGAAAAGTTACCCAGTTACCCACTTTTTCGAGTTCTGCACCGATTTGCGATAAAGAATCCCTCACCACAGAGGTGGACTCCGCAGGTAGAGACAAGCTGAAGGGTGCCAGCTACACATTGCTTTCGAAGACCCGAGGGGACTCGATGGAGCAGTCGTGTGCAATGACTGCAGGGACGCTGCGTGGATATGGGCATGATATCAGGGCACAAGACGTAGAGAAACTCTGCAAGTAAATGGTGACAGAAGAACTGCTACGACAAAGAAATGGGAAATGGACTGCAATCCCAAAGTCAGTTGGTGAAAATGAAAATGGGAAATAAAAAATTGGGTCGTGTGTCGGGGCAAGGGCGGAAAATGAATATCATTGAGCAGGCGGCAATGATGTCTGAAGTCTGGGTATACGACGGTCCTTTTATCCACCACAGGGAATAGCGGTCGGACAAGTATGGCGACGTTGTGCCTAACATCGTGCCATTCTGCGAGAGCGATAACGATGGGTGGGTAGTATCGGCCGTTGTCCAGGGTGAGGGAAAGCACTGCACATCTTCCTTTCAGAGAAGTCTGCGGAAGCTTATGTGGCGTCTCTCGCCTGCGATAATGGCCTAAGACAACGCTATGAGGGGGGAGGGAGTCAACGACGCAGTTTTTGAAAGTCCACTTCATATCGCAACGTCTCGACTGGCAAACGCTTGGGAAAGTGTTGAAAGAATTGCAGAAAGAGTATGGTCCTTTGTGGGATCCCTGCCAGCGCAATACCACAACCGACGGTCTTGCAACACTATGAACATTTCCGGCATTTGTGAATCCGCAGCACGACAGTCAGATTATGCGATGGATTGCAATGGCACGTTACGAATATCTCAAAGGCGTGACTGTCATACTCCTGCTTCCGGCACGGACAGTCACTGCGTGGTTCCCCGATTATCTGTATGACGAAGAACTCAGATTCGTACGCGGTCGTCTGAAGTTTGAGTGTGGGGACGCGAAGCCGGACTCGGCGCCTTTTCCATCTCTTATTGCCATACTGAAGTCAAAGGAGATTGCGGTGACAAGCATCGCAGTCGAGATGTCTCCGGACAACATCTGCCGTTACGGCGAGGCTTTCCTGCCGTTGCGGGTGTGCTATCTAAGAGAGGATTTGCGATGACCGAAATCGGTGTCTTCTACGTCTGTGTCTCCACAGATGGCCAGGTTCTCAAGGGGCAGCAGAGAGAGCATGTGCCCGAAGCTTCGAGGAGAGGCTGGACCATAGTTAGAGTCTACAGGGAAAGGCAAGCGCATAAGGCAAAGTTGCCAGGAGTTACGAGCGCATGCTGAAAGACGCCCGTTCCCCCGAGAGGACGTGGAATCATGTCCTCATGTGGTCCCTTGATAGGTAGCGGTGGGATGAGAAGTTCACGAAGGCAATAGATTCAATAGGGGAAGTGGAAGCTCCCGGAAACTCATTCCATTCTCTGTGGGAGTCCCCCCTCGACACGCCTGCAGACGGCAGCCATGACCTCGGACGGGAAGTTCTCAGAGCGCTGTTGTCTGTAATTGCCAGCTTTGAGAGCAGGAGACGCTCGGTTCGCGCCAGAATTGCGATGAACGAGATAAGGGAGGGCAGAAGGCAAACACTGTCCTGAAAGCCCCGGGACGGCAGCTGAGGGTCAAGATAGAGAAGGTGGAAAGAGCATATGTCCTCAGGCAGGAAGGCAAATCACGGGGCATAGTGGCAAAGCACTTTGGACTGCCGGCGCCCACAATCCGCAGGGCTGTTGCCCTCCATAAGGGATCGGGTATGGCGATCAAAAAGGATGAGTGATCAAAACGTTTGCATTGCCTATCAAACAGAATCCCTCTCTTTGATGGTAACAAAGTGAGATTATTGTAAATTCACTTGGCCGTGCCATGACAGCGTCATATCAGCCGAAATCTGATTATCGATAGCCTTGGCCCCAATCTGATGTGATACCTTGTTTTCGCACCTTGTAGGCTGTAAAATGAAGATTTCATTTGTAGGCAATAGAAGGGTTTTTCATCAACTCAAAGTTACCATGTCGGCTTTTAATACCACTGCGTCTATGGTCGCTTGACCCAGTTTGTGCGGAGGGAAAACGACGAATAATGCAAATCCAACAGGTCGTCAGTCTAAGACGCCTGATATGAACCGGTTGAAAGTGATGGCAATCGTGCTTGCAATGGTTTTAATCGCCGGACCTTTCCTTGTCAATTCAATAGGAAGCAATTTGCGTCCAAACGGCGTCAGCAGTTCGAGAGTGCTCAAACCGTCGCACCTTGACTCCATTCCATCCTCTTCCGCCCAAGTCAACCCTCTCCAATATTACAGAAGCGAACCTGCTCCCATGGGCGTAGCAGATTACGGCATAGGTGCAAATGGCAATCCCTACCAATACCAGTCGAATGCATTTCTCGGTGTGGTCAATATCACTTCACTGAGCACCTATAATGCTTCCTTCGCATTGGGTTCAAGGCACAGCATGTCCTTCCAGATGAATGTAGTACTCGCGTTTTCATACGGCGGAACCACCTATGTTTACTGGGTGCAGGATGTTGCTCAAGTAGACACGCTCACCAATTATTTTTCATTCATCGACAATGTATGGAATTTTTCCTCTCCGGGTGCAAGCGTTTACAGTTCCACGCTTAGGGGTAACGGCTCTGTCGCGAGTCCAGGGTTTTACTATTACGGGGCCCCCTCACTTCCGGGTAACAACGTTTCACTATCTTACCCCGCGGTTGTCAAATTCGCCGTGTTTTCTTCCACCAGTTCATTTGGACCCGAAGTCACATTCATGTACAATGACGGATATGGCTGGCAAACGTACGACAACGTCTATTTTGTCTTTGCACCGAACCCAACAGCCAATTACGGCTTCGTTGTCAACGGAAATAGTTACGCTCCTTCGGGTAATTATTTTGACGCTGAACTGATAATGGGAGGACCAGGCGGCGGCATGAGTACTAATTATACAACCTCCCAGGTTCAGCTTCAGCTTGAGTTTTGGAATGGCAATAACTATCAGCTCACACCAAGCGCATACAATTTCGGCAGCGATACTGCCGAGACGATTGGCAATGTCATTTCCAGTGAATATTATGACCCCGCCGATGGCGTGCTGTTCACCTACGCGACAGCCGGTACCTACACTCTGGGCCAGATATACAATCAGGCTAATGTCGGTTTCCTGAACGTGAGATCATCCTTTACGTTTCAAGGCAGCATTTCGGGAACGCTGTATGTCAACGGCACCGCATATCCTTTTATCGGCGGTGACATCAACCTGACGCTTGCGCCGGGTACTTATAGCCTCCAGCTCTATTCGGGCGGCACTCTCTACTGGCTGGATAACGCAGTCACTCTTTCTCCAGGCCAGGTGCTGAATCTGAATGCAGGGTATACGGTCACTTTTACGGAAAGCGGTCTTCCTGCCGGACAGTCATGGTCAATCACGATGAGCAACGAAACAGGAACATCCGTCAGACTGTCTTCCACTTCAGCCCAGATGACTTTCATTGTTCCGATGAGTTATTACAGCTACATGGTCGATGTAGTGAGCGGGTATTCACCGACAATGATTGAGAATTTCGGAAACATCAGCCAGAACACAGTGCAGGGCATAACATTCGTAAAGTGGCCTGCTTCCATGATTTCAACAGGTTCCGGTTCGTTTCCACTGTTTGTTCTTTACGATCCTTCAAACGGCTATGTCTACGTGAGCAACAACAATGCAAACAGCATCGACGTGTTCAACGGAAACAGCGTCGTTCAGGTCATTAGTACAGGCACGGGAAAATATCCAAGTGAGATGGTTTACGACCCCTCAAACAGTTACATATATGTGCTCCTTAGCCTTGGCATTCAAGTCATAAACCCTACTTCCGGGGCGGTCACTACGATCCTGCCCGGTTACTATTTCAGCGCGATGACATATGATACATCCAATTCTTACCTGTATGCAGCAGGCAGTAACAACATCACTGTGATCAACCCAGCCACTGACCAGATAACGCAATCAATCATACTCACCTTTAATCCAAGCGGTATTGCGTATGATGCGAACAACAACTACCTCTATCTGATAAATGCGAATAACAACGCACCTGGAGGCAACATTACTGTTATGAACCCGCAGACCAGCAGCACAGTTGCTGTCATTGCTGTGAACTACGGACCTATCTGGATATCGTACGATGCATTTAATAACGAAATATATGCAAACGGTTTCAATTATAACTTGAATGCTGTTGGTATGAGCCTATACTCTGTGCCAGGGAGCGTTTCGGTCATAAGCGGAACTTCCATAGTGAAAACCATAACAGTGGGTTTCGTACCAGGCATGATGGCATTTAACCCATCTAACGGCCAAATATACCTCTCCAATCTGTTTTCCAACAATGTCACAGTCATCGATGGCTCAACAAACACTGTGATCCGCAGTATAACTGTTGGATACTATCCAGTCGGCGTCGCGTACAACCCAGATACCGGAGTATTGTATGTCGCTAACGCTTTCTCAAACAACGTTGCTCTGCTCAGCGTAGCACAGATATACTCTGTAATGTTCTCAGAAACGGGACTGCCGTCAGGCACATCATGGTCGGTGACGCTGAATGGAGCGATGGAAACTTCTACATCGTCCACCATAACATTTAACGAACCGAACGGCACATATGGCTACACCGTTTCCACACCTATTTCTGGCGGAAGCGGTGTCAGGTACGTGACTGTAAGCTCGGGCTCTGTCACAGTCAACGGAAATAACGCAGCGGTTCCTGTTTCCTACACCACACAGTATTATCTGAGCACTTACTCGAGTCCATCCACCGGCGGAACGACGACTCCACTGTCCGGCTGGTACAATGCAAGTTCTACAGTCACAATTTCGGCAACGCCGGATTCGGGATACGCCTTCTTGTCGTGGACCGGCAGCGGTTCAGGCAACTACACAGGCAAGAGTTCCTCGCATGCGATAACAATGGATTCCCCGATAACAGAGACAGCATACTTCGGTAAACTGTACAGCGTGGTATTCACCGAGTCCGGCCTGCCGTCAGGCACCGAATGGTGGGTCAACCTGACCAACGGCCAGTCGTTCAACAGCACTGCAACAACAATAACATTCAATGAAGTAAACGGGACATATTCATACAGCGTCGCCACCATCAACAAGTCATGGTCTTCTGGCGGAGGCTCATTTACAGTCAACGGGTCATCGCTGTCGCAATCAGTCACCTTCACCGAAGTGACATACCATGTTACACTGACCGAGTCCGGCCTGCCGTCAGGCACATCATGGTCGGTGACGCTGAATGGCAAGACTTCATCTTATTCGACTGCGTCGGCTGTCTTCGCCCTACAGAATGGCACTTACACCTTTGAGATTGGCAACGTATCGGGATACAGTGTTTCACAGTCATCTTTGACTGTAGCCGTCAATGCCGCAGGCGTCTCGAAGGTCGTTTCTTTCTCGATAATCAGGGGATACCTCACGGGCAGCATCAGCCCCTCGACTGCCGTTGTTTCCGTAGACGGGACAGTCGTTGCAGTCGTTAACGGCCAATTTAATGTAACGCTCAGCCCAGGCGCATATGAAGTCACAGCAACACATTCGGGTTACAGCAGCTACTACGACAATATCACTGTATCCGGCGGGCAGTCAACGCATCTGGCGATATCCATGACACGCTCTCCCCAATCATCTCCATCCAATCTCATCAATAACCCACTAATCTACATCGGGATAGTGATTGCTGTGATTGTTGCTGTAGGTGCCGTCGCAATTATTGCATTGGGCAGAAGAAAGAAATCCCAGTGAAAAGATATGTTGCATGAGCATGTCAGATTTGAGGATATGAATGGACTTGAGCACAATCCGGCAATGCTCAATAAGACAGGCAACGACTGGTATGCGATTGCAGTCGCAAAGAAAAGGATTGTGGACTGCATCGTTGCCATGGACAACGGATTCAGAGAAGCGGTGAAGAGCGAACCCGGCTGTGGCGGTATGCAATGTTCTACTATTCAGGAATTTGTCAGAATGCTCCGCAGACAGGCTTGATAATGGGTTATAAACTCAACATTAAGTTGTGTGTTCTCCTCCCACTTGTCAGCTCTCGGAAAATGCTATTTAGTGTCATTTTGTATTTTCGCGAATGAGTCTGCCGGTAGCAGAGCTTAATGGAAAAGATGTGGATTGACTGGAACAAATTGTTCTTTCCAAGCTCAGAGACAACCCTGGAAGTGCATTCACTTTCGATGAGCTTGCGGATTTAATCAGTGGTAAATTTGATGTAGAAAAAGAAGTGAGATGGTCGAGAGTTGTAAGCAGAACGGAAGTATTCGACTTCATCAGAATGGTATACAGGAGGCTGTCAATGGCGGATGCCTGCCCTGCATCGCTTGTTGCTGAGGTAGTGTACAGCACTTTCTGTAAATTCTTTAAGACCCTGTGTCTTCACTGTAAGAGTTTAGGAGACTAAAACAATGAAAACACAAGGCATAGAAACAACAGAACTGAAGGATATAATGATTGGGTTTCTGGAACAGAACAGAGAGGGAATGGTTTCCCTCGTTGAGTGGTTCCTGAACAGTGTAATGGAAATGGAAGTTGAACAGCAGGCAAACGCGTCACTGTATGAACGGTGTGGCGGCAGGAAAGCGTACAGGAACGGCTACAAGCCCAGGACACTGAACACCGTCAACGGTCCGCTCAACCTCAGCAAGCCCCAGATGAGAGGACAGTCGTTCGAAACACATGTGTTCGACAGGTACTCCAGGGTGGAGAAGTCACTGCAGCTTGCAGTCGTGGAATCGTATCTGCAGGGTGTGTCGACCAGGAATGTGACCGGCATCATCGGGAAACTCGGTGCAGGCAGCATATCCGCTTCATCGGTGTCCATGATGTCGAAGGAACTCGACGGGAAGGTTGACGAGTTCCTTGAGAGGCGCATAGACAATGAGATGACCCATATCATTGTCGATGCAACATACTTCAAAGTCAGGGACGGACCGAAGTATGTTTCGAAGGCGCTGTTCATTGTCGCCGGCGTCAGACTGGACGGTCAGCGTGAGATACTCGGTGCAAAGATAGCGGATGCGGAGACCGAACTGCTGTGGGAAGGGTACTTCGACGAACTGAAGGCAAGGGGCCTTCATGGAGTGAAGATGGTCATATCCGATGGCCACAGGGGGATAAGGGGTGCTGTGGAAAGGTGCTTCCTTGGAGCGTCCTGGCAGATGTGCCAGGTCCATTTCATCAGGAACCTGATGAAGGTCATACCGAAGAAGAGCTGGGGTGATGTTGTCGATGCGATACAGCTTGCACTCAACGATCCTGCCAGGCTGAATGATGCGAGGTCGCTGCTCGAAGGGAAGGGAATGACAAAAGCAGTTGACATGTTCGACCGCTTTCAGGATTCGCTCCACAGCTATTCGGTGTTTCCGAAGTGCCAGTGGAGGAGGCTGAGGACGTCAAACATGCTTGAGAGGGTGAACCTTGAGCTGAAGAGGAGAACACGGAAGATCGGAGCACTTCCCAATGACAGGTCGTTACTGCGTCTTGCAGTATCCATTCTCATGAACATAGATGAGGAGTGGCAGACTGGAAGAAGGTACTTGAACATGGAGGGTATGGAGTGAGTGCAGGGAAGATACAGAGTCTGGGAATCTACAGAAGATCATGTACACTGTCGTTGCTGAAGGAAAGGTAAAGAAAAGAAGTGTAAAGAGTCCACCCCAGGAACAAGATTTCAGTGCCTTGCCCGGATACATGACTTACTACTGCCTTGCTGAAGAAAACGGAAAGTGACAAATCCATTACTGAGTTTTGTCGAGACGCGAACGGAGTACTATACTGGCACAGTAAACAGGCTGCTTGGCCGGTTTGCACAATCTATCCTGAACGGGCACCCCAACGAATTGCCACTTTCAGCCGCACGCATCCCCACGGCATTGCCTGCTTCAGCGAATTTGAAACAGTTGCGGGTGTTTAATACATATTTGCCTCATGCATCCGCACAATTATATTTCTGTTCGTGATTAATATTGCAACACCTGCCTCTGCATTCTTGCCGAGACACGCAGGATTTGGTCAGGTTAACACGAAGTGACTTTTCAGCGGACCTCGATGTAAGCATTGCGCTCAACATAATGATGAACGGACTAAATATTGCAATTCAGATCGCATTTCAGAGTGGAATAGATCTGCCTCATTACATCATTCTGACGAACTGGACGGACGAGGGGATCAGGAGCGTAAACGCAATTCTTGGACGTGTGGAATCAGCAAAAACGCTCGCGAAAGAGCTTGGCGGAAAAGCAGAAGTCTACTACACGTTCGGTGAGTATGATACTGTTATGATGCTTGAAGCTCCTGGCGACGAAGCGGCACTGCAGATTGTCCTGAGGCTCGGGAAGCTGGGGAACATCAGGACCAAGACACTCAAAGCGTTCACGTCAGAAGAAGCCGTAGCGGCATAGAGAAGATTCCAGAATAATCGGGGGAACCTGGAAACCTGTTGCTTCTTTGGCAGCACGAAAAGGTACCTGGAAGATTTGACAGTAGTCGCAATGCCACACCATTGTTGGCTCCGACTATGGTGCGGGCTTGACTTTCAAAGGTTTCCACACTTGACTCTCCCTTTGCCCAGGCACACTGTTTAAATGCACAGGCAGTGCTTAGCTGCTTTTGCAGGTGAGAGTCCACATGCCTAATGAGCCGAATTTGCCGGTGCGGGCTATAGGTGCCGTCCATACGAAAGCGGGAACGGAGGAAATCAGGGACAGGAAGGAGGATACAGTTTCCGATATCGAGATATTCGAGGAGTTTGAGGATGCTCTTGAAGGCGTCGAGGGTTTTTCGCACCTCTTCATCATCGGTTATTTCAATCAGCTGCGTCAGGACCAGCAGGGCGTGCTGAAAGTCAAGCCGCGGAGACTCCTCAGGCACGGTCTCACCGAGGACGAACTCCCTCTGCTGGGCGTCTTTTCGCTAGACTCGCCCTCGAGGCCAAACCCGATAGGCCTTTCGCTGGTGCAGCTACTTTCAAGGGAAGGAAGAATGCTGCGCGTGCGTGGTCTGGACTACTTCGACGGAACACCTGTGATTGATATAAAGCCGTACCAGTCCAGTTACAGGGCGGATGAATACACCATGCCAGAATGGTACAGGACGCTGCACGAGCGTGCCGGCAGCGTCTGAAGACCATTGTGCCTCCTTCTCGAGGGCACGCCGGGTTATGCCATGCAATAAGTGCGGCCGTCATCGAGCCTTATTTCTACCCGTAACAGTTCACTGCTACGAATGTCGCGACCCATCATCAGGGAAGGGGCCAAAGTCTCGATCGGCATGGTGGAAAAGGCCGATATACCGATGCTCTACGCGTGTTATAACGATCCGGATGTCACGAGATATCTGAAGGGGCCTGACAGGATGATCTCGCTTGAGGAGGCGTATTCGAGATACGAGTCTCTTGGCAGTGAAGCCTCCTCCATGATGTTTGCCATTTCAGTGAATTCGTTCAGGGGCGGTGCCCATTCGGATCTCGCCGGAACAGTCTCGGCCACCCGCATAAGCCTTGTCGACAGAACATGCGTCTTGGGATATGTCCTCCTGAAGAATCACTGGGGGAAGGGCTATGCCACGGAAGCGGTCGCTCTAGCCACCAACCACCTTTTCGGCACCTGCAATCTGAGAACGATCAGTGCTCATGTCTACGAGCATGACGCCGCGTCCATAAGGGTACTTGAGAAGAATCGATTCAGGCCTGCTGTGAGGCTCACAAAGCATGTCTTCATCGAGGGACACGGCTACGTGGACGAGCTGATATACGAACTTCACACTCCCGGGGCGGAGTGAGCTTTCCGGGACGGTGCGACCAGGTGGCCGGTTGCCGCGTGCCTCCACCGACTGGCTCGGGAATTCTTGTCCGGGCTGAAAGCTGCAAACTTCTTGTTCCTGTATTGTATTGCACCATGGGAATGGCTTGTGGTTGAGAAGTTCAACGTCCGCGCCCTGATCAGGAGCAGGGACAGGGATAAGATAAGGCCGGTCGTGGAAAGGCTGTTCGCGGGAGGCAGGGTAACCATCTCGGCAGAGAGAAAGGATGAAATTGCAGCCGAAGCTGTTCTGTCAGGAACCAGCGCCAGGGATGTCAACCGCTCAATACTCTCCGAACTCAGAAGATTCGAGAAGCGGACGACGATGAGGTCAGAGTGGACATATGGGAGTTCCACGGAGTCATATTTCGACTACGTCCTGAAGAAAAAGGCCCGGCCTTAGCACCTGCACAGCGTGCCACCCCCGTCCCGTCCGTCCGTTCCATGCAATATTATTTATGAATATGTCCATCCCGGATCCATGGACAGGCCCCTTGTAATGAAGGGTAAGAGAGTCTCCCTTGGGATATATCGGAGGGAAGAAATACCAAGGATGTACCGTGATTTTGCCGACAGCGAAGTCCAGCGGTTTCTCAACAGGCCCGACAAGCTGTTCTACCTCGAGGGCGAATACGACTGGTACGACGGGCTCAGGAAAGACGAAAGCTCGAGGGTAATGGCCGTCCTCCTCAACAAAGGGGCTGGAAAGGGACGGTCTGATGGCGAACACGAGCTCATCGGCAGTGTCGGGATCCACGACATCGATATAATAAGCAGGAATGCGGAGCTTGGTTATCTCCTGTTCAGGAAGTACTGGGGAAAGGGATACGCAACGGAGGCTGTATGGTTGGGCATTGACTACGCCTTCCGGACGCTGAACCTGAGGAAGCTTATTGCCAGGGTTATGGAACCAAACAGGGCATCGTCCTCCGTGCTGGAGAAGAACGGATTCGTGCTGGCCGGAAGGCTGACGGGCCACCACTACCTCAGATCCTACGGATACGTTGATGAGCTCTATTACGAATTGCACAGGGACAGTGTGACGGATTGATTGACTGGAGCGGCCCTAGCTATATTATGGCAGCCATCCCGCCAACGATATGCTATACGGGGACTGCGAAACCTATTTATGCAAAATCAATTTGCTAGAAGATATAGACAGTCGCCGATACATAATTCATTATGTTCTTTCGGCAGGACCCGGCCACATTCATGTCATGGCCAGTTCGAGGAATCCCAATGGCAAGAGGAATGAATACAGCTAGGAAGCTCAACGGAAACAGGCAGAAGTTCAGATGGAGCGAGAGGGCATACAAGAAGAGGATACTCCATCTCAAGGAAAAATCCGACCCGCTCGAGGGTGCACCCCAGGCCAGGGGCATTGTGCTCGAGAAGGTGGGTATAGAGGCAAAGCAGCCCAACTCTGCCATAAGGAAGTGCGTCAAGGTCCAGCTGATCAAGAATGGAAGGCAAATCACCGCTTTTGCGGTGGGCGATGGCGCAATAAACTTCATCGACGAGCACGATGAGGTGCTTGTGGAGGGAATCGGCGGCAGGATGGGCCGTTCTTACGGCGACATACCGGGCGTCCGATACAAGGTAATCAAGGTCAACAACGTATCGCTGAATGAACTTGTCAGGGGCCGGAAGGAGAAACCGGTCAGGTGAGCAATATGCCAGAAGAGAACTTCGAAGACGAGCAGGAACAGCCAGAAGAACCGAAGGAGGAGAAGACGGAGCAGGAACATGTGCTCCTCTACAACGCACTCCTTTTCGGCAGGTACGATTTGTCGGAGGTGACAATCTCCGATCCGGGCCTTGCAAACTACATAAATCTCACACCAGTCTACCTCCCGCATTCTTCCGGAAGGCATGCAAGCCACAATTTCGGCAAGACCAGGGTGAACATTGTCGAAAGGCTTACAAACCAGATGATGCGCTCCGGCGCCTTCACAGGCAAGAAGAACAAGGCATTGAAGGTAGTCGAGGATGCATTCGCATTGATGAAGAAAAAGACAAACAAGAACCCTGTCCAGCTTCTTGTGTCCGCCATCGAGCATGCTGCTCCCAGGGAAGAAATCACGAGGCTGCAGTTCGGCGGAATATCCGTCCCCAAGGCGGTCGACGTTTCTTCTTCAAGGAGGCTCGACCTCGCACTGCGCTACATAACTCAGGGGGCAGTGGCATCCTCCCATGGATCCACCAAGCCCATCGCCCAGTGCCTGGCGGATGAAATAACGCTCGCAGCCAACGGTGACATGACAAGCGCAGCTGTTTCCAAGCGGGATGAAATTGAAAGAGTGGCTATGTCCGCGCGTTGATTCTTGAAAGGCGATTGAATTGGGAAGAAAGGAAGACAATATTGCCAGGGCCACGGCGATCATGAGCAACCCGAAGTTCATCAGGAACATCGGTACCGCTGCCCATATCGACCATGGCAAATGCATGACAGCAGATTCGATGGTTTTTGTGAACGGTACCTGGATTTCGGCCGGGGCACTCTATTCGATGCATGCGAACGGCGTACCCATGCTGGCTGACGGCGACCAGACGGTCTACCGCTCCGACGGTAGCGACTACACACTGTCGCTAGACAGCAGCTCGCTGAGCCTTTCGAGGCGCAGGATAACCCACGTGTGGAAGCTGAGGAATGATTCACCCCTGCTGCGCATCAAGCCAATGCAGGGACCCTCCGTCACGGTCACGCCTGAGCACAAGTTCGTTGTTATCAGGGAAAAGGGCATTTCCGATGTCCGCTCGTCAGATCTGAGGAAAGGCGACCTGCTCCTTGTCCCGGTCCGCGTGGAAATACTGGACAGCGAGGTGGCGGCCGACGATGAGTTCAGGCAGCCTGCATCAGGCTCAGCCAGCGATTCTCTGCTCGAGGATGCGGCTGTATACGCAGTCACTGGAAAGGGCGGGGACGAGGCAAGAACGGCGGTGGAGATTCTTCTCGGAAACAGCGAAAGCGCGGGCCTCCTTGCACGGCTTGACGAGAAATCGGTAAGGCGTTTCATTGCAGCGGTAAATTCATCAATGCAGAGCAGCGGATGCAATCTCTCTACGGTCCGGGGCTACGGTACATTGGCACTGTCCATGCTCCGCTTTGGCATCAGGCTTCACTATGAGCCCGGTGACGAGCGGTCAGTCGCGGACGACATGTTTCTGCTCCGCAGCTGGGTGGATGGCACTGCAGGCAATCCCTCTGCCCCAATCTCACAATTGATATCCGAAGTCCCGGGCTCGGGCCAGTCACTTGCACTTTATTCGGGCCTCGAGGAGGCAGGACTAACAGCAATCCCTGTGGACAGCATATCATCCGCTTTTGAGGAGTATGTTTATGACTTCAGCGTCGAGGATGTTCACAATCTGCTTGTCAACGGCCTGATTGTACACAACACCACTCTCAGCGACAACCTGATAGCCGGAGCGGGCATGATGAGCGAAGAGCTGGCAGGGAAGCAGCTCCTTCTCGACTTCGACGAACAGGAGCAGGCGCGCGGAATCACAATCAATGCAGCCAACGCATCAATGGTCGAGTCCATCGAAGGACAGGATTACCTCATCAACCTCATCGACACTCCGGGACATGTCGATTTCGGCGGCGATGTCACAAGGGCAATGAGGGCAATTGACGGAGTGCTCATTCTCGTCGATGCTGTTGAGCAGGTAATGCCTCAGACGGAGACCGTCATAAGACAGGCGATGAAGGAAAGGGTCAGGCCGATGCTCTTCATCAACAAGGTAGACAGGCTCATCAACGAACTGAAGGTGACGCCGGAGGACATGCAGAGGCGTTTCATAGCGATCATAAACGATGTCAACAAGAGGATCTCGGCAGCGGCCCCGGAGGGGCTGAAGAAGCAGTGGGGTGTCAAGGTGGAGGACGACACCGTCCTTTTCGGCAGCGCCTACAACAACTGGGCCATATCTGCATCATACATGAAGAAGACAGGAATAACATTCCCCGAGATATACAAACACCTGAAGGACAACGAGCAGAAGGTGCTCGCACAGAAGATACCTCTACACAAGGTTGTTTTGGAAGCGGTCATAAAGAACCATCCGAATCCGCTTGAGGCGCAGCGCCTCAGGATACCCACGATATGGAAGGGCGACCTTGAGTCGGACATAGGAAAGTCGCTTCTCACCGCAGACCGCAACGGCCAGACAGTCTTCATGGTAACAAAGATCATAATTGACCCCCACGCCGGTGAGGTTGCCGTGGGCAGGCTGTTTTCGGGAAAACTGAGGCGCGGAATGGAACTCTATATTTCAGGGATGCCCAACTCCAACAGGGTCCAGACTGTGGCGCTGTCCGTAGGGGCAGACAGGATACCGGTCGAGGAAGCGGAGGCAGGAAACATAGTCGCTGTCACCGGGCTCAAGGACGCCATTGCCGGTTCAACAGTCAGCTCGGTGCAGGGCACTGAACCATTCGAAAAGATGGTGCACTACAGTGAGCCTGTCGTGACTGTTGCGATAGAGGCAAAGCAGATGAAGGATCTGCCCAAGCTCATCGAAGTTCTGAGGTCAATTGCAAAGGCAGACCCCTCCATCAGCGTCGAAATCAACTCGGAGACGGGCGAGCACCTTCTTAGCGGGATGGGTGAGCTTCACCTCGATGTCACCCAGTACCGCATAATAAACGATTACAAGACAGAGATCAATGCGTCCAAGCCTATAGTGGTTTACAGGGAGAGCGTGGAGGGCAAGGGCGGCCCGTTTGAAGGAAAGTCGCCAAACAAGCACAACCGTTTCTACCTGGAGGTCGAGCCTCTCGAGGAAAGCGTTGTCAAGGCGATAGCCGAGGGCGAGATCAAGACCGAGGGCAGGATAAAGGATTCGAAGGCGCTAGCAAAGAAGCTGCAGGACCTTGGCATGGAAAGGGATGAGGCCAGGGGCGTGCAGATGTTCGTGGACAATAATGTCTTCATCGACTACACGAAAGGTATCCAGTACCTCTTCGAAACAATGGAACTGTGCAAGCAGGCGTTCGAGGAGGCAATGCGCCTCGGACCTCTGGCGCAGGAAAGATGCATGCATGTCAAGGCGAAGATCGTGGATGCGAAGCTCCATGAGGACAGCATACACCGCGGTCCTGCCCAGGTCATTCCGGCTGCCCGTTCTGCAATCTACGGCGCGATGGCCGTTGCTGGAAGGGTCCTTTACGAACCGGTCCAGAAGATATATATCAACGTCCCGCCGGACGTCATGGGTGATGCAATAAGGGAACTGCAGCAGAGGCGCGGCGTCATAGCAGACATGAGGCAGGAAGGCGAAAACACCGTCATAGAGGCAAAGGCACCCGTCGCGGAGATGTTCGGTTTTGCAAGCGCTATCAGGAGCGCGACGCAGGGGCGTGCCCTCTGGTCAACAGAAAACGCAGGCTACGAAAAGGTCCCGAAGGAAATCGCCGACAAGGTTGTGCCGGAGATAAGGAAGAGGAAGGGCCTGAACCCGCAGCCGTACGAGGCGAACTACTACTCAGACTGAGACGGCGGCCATATAAGCGAAGTAGGCTGCAAAGGCGAACATCAGGCATGCCGAGACAATCGACACGATCCCGGCAAGGTTCCCCCGCCTTCTGGTCCCTTCGTGCAGTGCCAGCGGAAATACCACTATCCAGACGGCTATCGCTGCAAAAAGGCCGGCAAAAAGCAGTATGCCGCCCAGGTAGGCGAAGGCCAGCCCTGCGGTGAGCCACCAGAGAATCTGGAACGGATTCGTAATGCCCGTGACAAGAGCCCTGACGTATGTCCTCCCGCCGGCCGTCGCCGCATGCTTTTTCTTTCTGCTCCTCAACATGTCAAGGCCCATGTATGCCACAACGGCTGTTCCGAGCAGGTAGATGGCCCAGACGTAGCCTCCGACCAGGACAGTGGCACGCACCAGATAGACTGTTATGCCCAGGATGAGGTCTGCGCTCATGGCGCCGGCACCTGTCACAATCCCCTTCCTGACCGACACTACGGATTCGGAGGCTATCAACGCATTCATTGGCCCTGGCGGCACCGTCAGTGAGAAACCGAGCGCCATGCCAAACAGGAGCGAATAGAAGGGGTACATCCTATAGTCCGCCGGGCAGTCAGCCGACTCGTGACGGAAAGTAACTTAATAAAATGTCGGTAAAGTGCCGGCAGTCCACTGCGGGACATGGCGGCAATGGAGTTTCAGTTCGTTTCTGGCAGTGCAGCGTTCAAAGATGAAATAATTATATACATGACCGTGATTGATTAGAGAATTGCCTATAAAAGAGAGTGTTTAGAATGGCTAACAAACCACATCTCAACTTAGTCTTCATCGGTCATGTCGACCATGGAAAGTCAACACTTGTCGGAAGAATGCTGTACAATACAAAGAGCATTGACCAGTATTTGATCGAGAAGTACAAGAAGGAAGCGGAGGAGAAAGGTAAGGCCACGTTCGAATTTGCGTGGGTCATGGACAACCTCAAGGAAGAACGTGAAAGGGGTGTCACCATCGACGTTTCACACAGGCGATTTGACACGCAGAAGTACTATTTCACAATCATCGATGCTCCGGGACACAGGGACTTCGTCAAGAACATGATCACTGGGACAAGCCAGGCCGATGCTGCCGTTCTTGTCGTTGACGCGGGCAAGGGCCCGGAGGCGCAGACGAAGGAACACGTTTTCCTGGCAAGGACGCTCGGTGTCACCCAGCTGGTCGTGGCGGTAAACAAGATGGATTCCACGCAGCCGCCGTTTTCACAGGAAGCATTCGAGAAGACGAAGAAGGCCGTTACAGACCTTCTGAAGTCTGTAAGGTACAAGGTGGAAGAAGTGCCGTTCATACCGGTCAGCGCCTACAAGGGCGACAACACGACAGAAGCATCCGCCAACCTTCCCTGGTACAAGGGCGACACGCTTCTCCAGACACTTGACAAGCTGAAGGAGCCCCCCAAGGTCACCGACAAGCCGCTCAGGCTGCCGATACAGGATGTCTACACCATCACGGGCATAGGGACTGTGCCAGTGGGAAGGGTCGAGACGGGTATCCTGAAGAAGGATATGAAGATAGTTTTCATGCCTGCCAACAAGACAGGTGAGGTCAAGTCAATCGAAATGCACCACGAGCCAATGGAGGCAGCGTACCCGGGAGACAACGTCGGTTTCAACGTCCGCGGTCTCGCCAAGACAGACATCAAGAGAGGAGATGTCGCGGGGCCAGTCGACTCCGTCCCGACGGTGGCCAAGTCATTCGTCGGACAGATCGCAGTTCTCAACCATCCAAGCGTCATAACGATAGGCTATACGCCAGTCTTCCACTGCCACACATCCCAGATCGCATGCACATTCACCGAACTGCAGAAGAAGATCGACCCTGGCACAGGCGGTGTCAAGGAAGACAAGCCGCAGTTCCTGAAGACAGGCGACGTCGCGTTCGTCAAGATAGAGCCGACAAAACCCATGGTTATCGAGAAGGCTTCTGAGTTCCCACAGCTGGGCAGGTTCGCAATCAGGGACATGGGCCAGACAGTGGCGGCCGGTGTTTGCGTCGAAGTCGAGAAGAGAACCGCGTGAGTCAAGTGGTGGACGAAGTGGCACAGAAGGCTAGAATATCGCTCAGCGGCACTGACCCCCGGAAGATCGACTCTGTCTGCAGCCAGATCAAACAGATTGCCCAGAAGACAGGAGTGAACATGAAGGGTCCCGTGCCCTTGCCCACCAAACACATGGTGGTGCCTGTCAGGAAGAGCCCTGACGGCGAGGGCAGCGCCACATGGGACAGGTGGGAAATGCGCGTCCACAAGAGGATGATAGACATGGACGCAGAGGATGACAGGGCCCTCAGGCAGCTCATGAGGATACAGGTGCCGGACGGCGTGAACATAGAGATTGTTCTTCGCAGCTGAACACGGCCCGGGGGCGAACCGTTAAATTGATCGCACGACAATCCATATCTCATGCCTTCTGCTCCGGGGTGATAACCCTTGAAATCATTTGTTAAGGTGACCGCCCCAGCGACCATAGCAAATTTCGGGCCTGGCTTCGACACGTTCGGACTTGCGCTTGACCAGCCAAGGGACACAATTGAGCTGAGCCTTGACGTGTACGAGACGCAAATTGAAACAGTCCCAGACTATTCAATACCGACAAAGAAGAACGCTGCGTTTGCGGCCGCGAATTCAATTGCATGGAAGAACAGGGTCAACGCCCCGTTCCACATGAAGATCATCAAGGGCATTAGGCCAGGAAGCGGAATAGGCAGCAGCGCCGCGTCCTCCGTCGGAGCAGCGCTTGCCATGGCAGTTGCAATGGATTACAGCGCCAAGGACGATGAGATAATTCAGGCATCGTCGCTCGGCGAGAAGATGGCCAGCGGCACGGCGCACATAGACAATGTTGCCGCATCCCTGATAGGCGGATTCACCATCGTTGCCTCACGTTCTCCCGTCGAAGTGCTTTCAATCCCGCCGGACCAGCTGCCTGATTTCGAGGTCGTCGTCGCACTGCCGGACATGGTCCTTGAAACAAGGCGGTCAAGGGCAATAATACCGAAGGCTGTCCCGATCGAGACGGCGGTCGGAAACATATCACTGAGTTCTTCAATGGTTTACGCAATGATGCGGCGCGACAGTGCTGCCGTCGGGAAGTACCTGAGGGACGAGCTTGTGCTCCCATACAGGAGACCGCTCATACCAGGATACGACAAGGTCCAGAAGGCGGCCACCGAGGCGGGCGCGCTCGGGGTTTCAATCTCAGGTGCAGGACCAGCTGTTTTTGCCATATCCAACGGCGGTTCAAAGGACATAGCAAAGTCGATGGAAAGTGCATTCAAGTCTGCCGGCTTGAAGTCGCAGGCATATGTCACGAAGCCCGGGAAGGGCGCTGAAGTACTTGAGGTAAGTTAGGCGCTCAACAGATTTATTAACGGTACAGCATTGATGCAGCTTCGGGCGAGGATGGCCCAGCCCGGCAAGGCGATGGATTGCTAAACAGTGTGCAAACATCCATTGTCCGAAAGGACTCGGGGGTTCAAATCCCCCTCCTCGCGCCACATGCCTGCCAGAATGGTCAATTTTATGTTACAGGCAGGAATAGGCAACAGGGAGGGAAAGTGCATGATTGAGGCGATTGGCCTAACCAAGTCCTACTCCAGGCACGGGACGCCCGCTGTCAGCGACGTTAGCCTCACCATGGGGAAGGGCGTGATAATCGTTTTCGTCGGGCTGAACGGCGCAGGCAAGACAACTACAATCAAGACAGGGGCTGGTGTTCTTCTCCCTTCATCCGGGACGGTGTCATTGACGGCAGGGACATAGTCAGGGAGAAGAAGGAGGCTTCAGCTCCTTCAATACTACAGCGGCTTTGTGCCATCTGCCAGCATGACGGCGTCGGAGTGCGGGGAACTGCTTGCCAGAGTGGGCCTTGCAAACTGCGAGCGGAACAAGGTCAGGTCCTATTCCCAGGGGATGAGGAAGAGGTTTGCCCTCGCTGTCGCACTGGTAAACCCCCCGCAGAATTTCCTTCTTGACGAGGCACTCAACGGTTTGGATCCGGAGGGCATCCATTACGTCAGTGAACTGGCCGCCACCCTCAGGAAAGACGGCGCCTCCGTTCTCCTTTCATCGCATATACTGAGCGAAGTGCAGGC
>JAKAVR010000063.1 GCA_021817225.1 Thermoplasmata archaeon | reverse complement strand
TTACCTGTCACCGTGGGTGTCATGGCAGTTCCCGGCTAAAATCCTGTGCGAACATAATTGCACATGACAGCCAATCCCTGCGACGAACGCTCGACATGCATAGCGCATGCGCTGACTGTGAATACCTGTTTAAGCCCTGTCACTTGACACTGAAATGCGTTGCCCAGCTTCAGGCTCCGCAGCCGCAACCGCAACCGCCGCCGCCGCAACCGCAACCAGCGCCGTTATTGACCTTCAGGTTAGGGTTGTTGATTGTGAAACCGCCGCCGTCGAGCGACTCGACGTAGTCTATCTGCGTCCCGTCAAGATGGTCGGCGCTTTCCTTGTCGACAACGATCTTGATGCCGTTCTGGTCCATCTCAATATCCTGTGCAGGGTCCGAATTCTCATCGAATGCCATTCCATATCTGTAGCCGTGATCGGCTGCAGTAAGGTATACCCTGAGCAGCAGGTCATGGGAGTCCTGCTGTGAAATCAGCGACCTCACCTTGTCACATGCTTTGTCAGTCAACACCAGATTGACCATACTAACGACCTGCACTTTCGATTAAGGTAACGATATTTAAAGTTTCAGAAGCGATTGCGGCTACTGCGCCCTTCCGGCTTTATAAGTCGGGAAGGTAGGGACAGGCACTACGGACAGACATTACAGGAAGCGGTGCCAGCAGGGAGGAGCATTCACCTTTTCACAAGTATGACAGTTGAGGTGTGTGCAACAACAGTGCCATTCTTTGTCTTCCGTTTATGCAAATCCTCCGTTGCAGCAGCAACCTCCAGATCGCTGAATATTTCCGTGAGACTATCTGTGCCCATGAAATCATGGCTGGAGGCGAAGTCGATTGCTTCTTCTATTCCAAGTCTGTCGAGCGGCCCCCTTTCCTCCACACCGATGGAACCGCCATTCTTCAAAAGCCTGGTTATTCCTGGGCCAAGCATCTTCAGTCTGTCTGCCGGGTACCCCTGGAATGCGTTTCTGGAATATATGAAGTCGAATGCCTCGTTATCAAACGGAAGGTGGAACATATCTGCCAGGACTCCATTGAATCCCTTCCTCCGAGAAGCTCGTTCCACAGCGGATGGGCTGGCATCGGCGCCGACATAGAACACACTGCCGCAACCTGATGAAACGGCCATGTTAATCAGGTGGGAATAGGTTCTCCCCGTCCCGCTGGCGATCTCAAGAACATCACCCACGGAATGCATGTGTTCCATGAACCAGAGTTCAACTGTGGACGAAAGCGGATAACCGCCGATGTCACGACCGGATGAATGGTAGTTTTCCCAGAAGGTTATGACAGATTCTCTGTCGCCTTCGGGAAGACGCGCATTCAACTTCCCCCCGGTCCTCATCCTTCACCGCTTCGTTTCAGGAGCAGGAGCGTGTCCCCGGCCTGGACTGGTTCCGCTTCCTTGCCTTCGGTGTAGTAGGAGTGCTTGACATCAAATGCTTCCTTCTCAACAGTCATGATTCCGCCCTTCCACCTGATGAGCATGTTTCCTGCCCCGTCGAACTGAAGATTAGACAGGTCGACGGAACGAAGCGCCTCAGTTATCTCCTTCGCCTTCTCGCGATACTTCGGACCAATGTACTGGAAGTTCGGCTTCACTGATGATACCTTTCTCTCAAAGTTCTGGCTACGCGAGAAGACCACTTTCTCAGCCCTCAGGGCGCTTCCTATCTCGGATGCGCATTCGGCGAGCTTCCTGTCCTGGGAAATGACTGTTATCTCCTCGAGTCCTCCCCTGAAATCAGCATCCGCCCTCCATGTCCTGACCGCGTTGACTATCGCGGCAGCTTTTTCACCTGCATCTGCGGAGGAGAGTGACATGGAGAGTTCACCTGGCCAGTCGGAAACGTGGATGCTTGCAGGGGACGCATCGGTCCTGAAGAGCTTCTGGTAGATGGCCTCGGTGACATGCGGAAGGAATGGGGCGAAAAGAGCTGTGATTCCCGATGCTGTCTCCCTGAGAACCCAGAGAGCATTCTTGTCATCCTTTCTGGCCCTTGACTTCACCATCTCGATGTAGTTGTCGGCGAATTCGTGCCATGCAAACTGCTCGATGACCCTCATAGCCTTCTCGAACTCGTATCTGTCCAGCAGTGCGGTCGCATTCCTTACCGTTTCATTGTAACGGCCCACGATCCAGCTGTCAACAGGATTGAGCCCGGAGGGCGGGTGCTGTGGCGGGTTGTATGCCGTGACGAAGTTTGCTATGTTCCAGAGCTTGTTGCAGAGCCGCTGCCCGTGCACAACATCCCTTTCCCTGAAGGCCTGATCCGTGCCGAGGCTGCATGTAGCGGCATAGTACCTGAGTGCATCGGCTCCGTACTTCTCTATTAGCGGGACCGGGTCAATCACATTGCCAAGGTGGGTGTGCATTGGGGTCCGGTCAGGGGCCATTATGAACCCTGTGATCATTATATCCCTCCACGGGATTGCATCCAGGAGCAGGTTGCTCCGCAGGACAGTATAGTATGCCCATGTCCTGATTATTTCGTGAGCCTGTCCCCTCATGGACATCGGGAACATCTTCTTGAAGAGCTTTTCATCCCTTAGCCAGTAGCAGTTGTAAAGAGCGCTAATGCTCGAATCCATCCATGTGTCAAAGACATCCGTGCTCCCCTGCAGCTCTGAGCCGTCATTTGGACAGGGAGTGGGAGCCTTCTTTTCCACCGGGTCGATGTAGCAGTCGTCCTCCTTCGCGGGAAGTATGAATCCACATTTGCGGCACTCCCAGATTGGGACAGGAGTTGCAAAAAGCCTCTGTCTTGATACCACCCAGTCCCAGTCGAGCGAGTTTGTCCAGTCCGTGAGCCGCTGTTTCATGAACTCGGGATACCAGTCGATCCTGTCGGAGGATTTCAGGACATCGCTGCTGAACTGCACGCTCTTGAGGAACCACTGTATCTTCTCTATAATTTCCACGGGTGTGGCGCAGCGCCAGCACACGCCAACATTCTGTTCGATTTTCTCCGACTTGCGGAGCAGGCCCGCAGACTTGAGTTCGGCCAGTATCTTCCTCCTCGCACCAGCAGTATCCATGCCTGCCAGCAGTCCCGCATGCTCGTTCATCTTGCCGAACTCGTCTATTATGACTGTGACAGGGAGGTGGTGCTTCAGGATCCAGTTTGCATCCTCCTTGTCTCCATAAGAGCATATCATCACCGCCCCGGAACCGAATTTCATTTCGACTTTCTCATCCTCGATTACGCGCACCTCATTTCCGTAGACAGGAAGAACAGCAAGCTTGCCCTTTGCCTTGCTGTATCGCACGTCGGCTGGATGCACAAGGACTGCCTTGCATGCACCTATGAGTTCAGGGCGTGTAGTTGCAATTGTAATTGAACCGCCCCCTTTAAGCACGAAGTCGACGTAGTGGAGTTCCGTCTCCCTCTGCTCCCTTTCGACCTCGGCATCTGCAAGTGATGTATTGCAGTGGACGCACCAGTTCACAGGGAAGGTGCCGCGATACGCCAGTCCCCTGGCAAGCATCTTCAGGAAGCTTATCTGCGTGTATTTTCTGTATGACGGGGAGTGAGTCTCATAGTAGATGGATGGATCGAGGCTCATGCCAAGCATCTCAAACTGCCTTGTCATTGTCTCGATAAACTGGTTGGCATAATCGTTGCAGAGCTTCAGGTATGTCTTCCTGTCGACTGAGAATTTGGTGATCCCGTACTTCTTCTCGGTTGCCGTCTCTACTGGCATCCCGTTTCCGTCGAAGCAGAGGGGGAAGAAGACATTGCAGCCTTTCATCCTCCTGTATCTGGCTGCAAAATCGAGAATGGGGTAGCCAGTGGCGTGACCAAGATGCAGGGCTCCGGAGGTATACCTGGGTGGGGTGTCGATGCTGTAGATTTCCTTCCCGGAATGGGGATCGAACCTGTAGACAGACGATTCCCGCCAGAACTTCTGCCAACGGGGCTCCTGCTCCCTCTGGTCATAGGCTGCCATGCTTGATTGGAGAACTTGGGGAAATTAAAATACGTTCCTGATGGGGGAACAGCGGCCCGCGGGCGAATCGACAGTTTATAACGCCGTTATATTCTTATAATCGGCTTTGTGTGGTCAAGTGGAAGAGTGGTGGAACCTGCTAGCTATTGAACTCACCTCGCTGATAGCTGCCTTCGTCATAAGCTTCAGGGAAGGGCTTGAGGCATCACTTGTGGTGATAGTCGTCATGAGCTACCTCAGGGCGACCGGCTCCAGGAATGTGAACTATGTCTACTATGGCATTTCAGCCGCAGCAGCGCTCGCAGTGGGCATCGCATTCACAGTCGGGTATGCCTATGCCTCCTACGGTGACTATTTCGAGGCGGCAATGGGCACCTTTGCAGTCGTTGTCCTCGTATCCATGATCGTTTTCATGAAGAGGCATTCCCATTCGATCAGCAGCACACTCAGGCAGAAACTCGAGAGGGGGATAAACAGCTACGGGCCCTCAGCCATTTTCATTATAAGTTTCACAACAGTCCTGAGGGAAGGCGTGGAGGCGGTCATTTTCATCTCCCCCTTCATTTTCCTGTCCGAGTCGGGCAGCGCAATTGGTTCGGCGGCGGGCCTCCTGCTGGTGGGGGCCGTATACCTTGTGATAAGCAGCGCGACAAGGAAAATGGACATAAACAGCGTATTCAGATGGACTTCGCTTGCACTGATTGTCTTTGCCTCGGCAATACTGGCCATCGTGGTGCACAACCTTCAGAGTGTCCATCTGCTTCCGTCAACAGGCATACTGATGACTTACACGGACACCGGGTCCATATCATCAGTCGCTCACTCCCTGCTCGTCCTGCTAATCGGCTTTGACGGTCCGTCGTACACCGTCATTCAGGCCTGTGCATATCTGATTCTGCTTTCTTCTCTTCTGATGTACTTCTTCAGCAAAGGGCCCTCGCCTGCACATGCGGCAAGGCCTGCCAAGTCCGTGGAACCGGTGCCCGACAAATAATTATTCGTAAATCGGGTGCCCAAGGTGCCCCGTGTTCCTGAGGTCCTTGAGATCGTCAAAAAGCTCAGGCGCGACTGGCAGCACGGCGTCGTACGCCTGCTGCGCAAGCTCCCTTATTTCCCACTGGGCACTCCTGTCCAGCCTCATCACGAAGAAATGCCTCAGGGATCGCGCGTTCGTTGTCCAGTAAAGCCTTGTTTCAGCCGCGTTTGTGAGAACGAACCTTGCATCCTCCTTCTTCACTCCTAGCGCCATGAGTTGTGAATAGACGGCATAGCTCTGCCTGATGAAATCCTCCAGAAGCGACAGTGCCTTCTCCCTCTTCTCAGGGTCGACATACATGAGGTCAGGAACAATGTAGAAACTCTCCTTCTCCGATACGTATCGCTGGCTCCTCTGGCTGAATGAGCTGTGCCTGTGCCTTACGAGCTGATGGGAGCATGCTCTGCTTATGCCCTCCACCCTGAACGTGAAATTGGCATGCTCGATGACATCCATGTGGCCGTAGCTGATTATCCTCTTTATGAATGAGCCGTAGTCCTCCTTCTTCTCCCTGTCATAGCAGATTCCCGCTGCTCTCCCGCATGCTTCGACGGGGTTAGGCGTGTAGCTCACAAGTTCGACCTTTATCGCTGTTTTTCTCGAAAGCATTTCACCTGCTGCCATATGCTCCGGGAGGAGAGATCTTACTAAGATAAATTACTTGGCTAGGGCAGTGTGAAAACGGTCAGTTCACTGTATGACCGTACTGCTCCTTCCATGTGCGAAACAACTGTGCAGAATTGTTTAAGAGCGATGCCGCCATTTGACTTGCAGGTCTAAGAGGTAAGCCCATTTGTCAGAAACAGTGGATGTATCAAGGACGGGGTACGTCACCGTCCTATCACAGAAGAACTTCCTGGCCCTCTGGCTTGGTTCGCTCGTGGGCAGGACTGGTGACTATCTTCTCTCCGCTGCCATGATCGCATTCGTGTTCACACTCACGGGAAGCGGCTTCGATACCGGTCTGATAACGGCTGCGTTCTACGTACCCGTTTTCCTTTTTGCGCCTTATTTCGGCAGGGTTGTGGACAACAACGACAGGAGGAAGCTCATGATCCTTGCCACGCTTCTTGAGGTCGTGTCAGGCCTGGCGCTGTACTTTTCCATCCTTCTGGGTGCAGCTGTACTGCCCATGGCCTTCGTCTGCGTATTCGCAATTTCCACCTTCGGGCTGCTTGTTTCTGTCTGCAGGAGCAGCGTTATACCCGTGCTTGTCTCGGAGAATGAGCTTGCAACAGCAAATTCACTTCAGCAGACAACTTCTCAGCTCAGCAGGATATTCGGCTACGCCGCGGGACTTGCAGGCTTTGTCTTTATCCGCGATACTGCGGGAATAGTGCTTGTCGTTGTAGCTGCTTTTCTTGCCAGCGTGCTGTTCTTCGCCTTCATGAGATTTGTTTCGCCTATCGCGCACGGCAGGAGCAGGCGCAGCGCAGATGGCCTGAAATACATTGCAGGAAACAGACTCTTTCTCGAAATATCGATCTTCCTGACGGTTGCCAACTTCACAGGTGCGGGTATGATTTTCCTGCCGGCCATCATGTCAAACGACATACTGGGAGCGGGCAATACCGGCTTTGCATTAATCCTGGTTGCCCTTGCGGCTGGAACCATCGCAGGCAACTATGTAGTCACGCTTGTGAAAGTGAGACGAATGGTGGGGAAAATCATGATTCTCTCGTTCGCTGCAAACGCAGCCCTTTATGTTGCATTTGCATTCTCCGCACACATCAGTTATGCAATAGCGGTGACGTTCATCATTGGCATTGTTGAGGGAATTTCTTCCGTGCCATTCATAGCGCTTCTGCAGGCAAAAACACCACCCGAAAGGATGGGCAGCGTCCTCGCTGGCATGTCGATGCTGCTGCTGGGAGGAGGTTCTGTTTCAATGGTGCTCAGCGGGGGTCTTGTGGAAACTCTCGGCGTGCAGCGTGTCTACATCATTTTCGCAATTCTGCTTGCGGCAGTCGCAGCTCTTGGCACCACTGTGAAAGGATTAAGAGAAGCATCATATTAACTGACTCAGCGAGGGGGTTTCGTTTGGCGAGCAGAAAGAAAAGGAAGTTCCCGCTTGGCATAGGAGATACGCTGCTCAGCGAGGAAAGATTCAGGATGCTCGATCCGAGGGAAGTTGTGGACGCATTCGGAATTGGCGAGGGCCACGTGGTGCTCGACGTGGGGTGCGGACCCGGAGCGTTCCTGGAGGCTCTTTCGTTTCGAGTTGGCAGGGACGGCAGTGTTTTCGCAATTGACATCCAGGAACCATTTGTCAACATGGCGAGAAAGCTTGCCGAGGAGAAGTCGCTGAGGAACATCGCTTTTGTTGTCTCAAGGGAGGACAGCATTCCGATTGAGGACGGGATAGCAGATGCGGCGCTAATGATCACGACGCTGCACGAGCTCGACGGCAATGGCACTTTGAGGGAGGCAAGGCGAATACTCAAAAGGAACGGCTCACTCGGCATTGTCGAGTGGGAGAAGACAAAGACGCCTGTCGGCCCGCCCATATCGGAGAGGATAGCGCAGGAAGAGTCCGAAGCGTTTCTATCCATCAACGGATTCGAGGTGGAAAAGGCGTTTGCGATCGGGAAGTACCACTACGGCATTTCGGCCAGAAGGGGACGATGAGATAGCCGGAAAAGAGTTAAGAACAGGCAAAGTCTTGGAAAGGCCAATGGGTATCAGAAAGTACGCAGCGCCTGTAGCCGGGGCTGCGCTCTTCACACCGCTGAATGGGGTTATAGCCGCAATAGTTGTGCTTGTCCTTGTCCTTGCATTCATAATCTGGAGGAGAAGGAACAGAAGGAAGAACAGGGGCAATTCCGTTTATCTGTTCCATTGAGCCTGGCAATTCATACGGTGCCGAGGAATAGCTCCGTTGTCATCCGCATCGTCACCATGCCGCCGCTCTCATGCCTGGCGAACATCTCCTTCACCTCAGCTACCATGGCTTCATAGCCCGCCTCACCCTCGGCCGGCATGTATGATGCGGAAAGAAGCCTTCCCAGCAGGCTGTCAAGGTCAAGTTGTTTTGGATTGGGCAGCGTGAGCAGTTTATAGCTTGAGAAGAAGACACGCAGCCTGTCCTCCACGGGTCCCATCACTTCCGAGAAATTCCTTCCGAACCGTGCTGTGAGCTTCCTGTAGTCCAGGCCCAGCCCCTCCGAGTCGTCTCTTGTGTTGTATATCACAGCAACAGTTCCGTTTCTTGAAATCCGCCCGAATTCCTTCTTT
>JAKAVR010000062.1 GCA_021817225.1 Thermoplasmata archaeon | reverse complement strand
GACATGCCTTCGGGAAACTCCTGTACCAGCTGCACAAGCCTCGGCCTGAATCCACTGAATCCGAGGGAGTACCGGATGCATATCTCATCCCCCTCGAAAATCTCCTTCTCTTCGAATGTTCTGCTGAACTCGCCTGTCAGCATTTCCTCACCTGTTGCAAGTCCAGCAAGCACAACGAAGCCGGTTATCGCCACAAACAGGAGCACAGCGAACGGACTCCTTTCGACCGCGGCGGCTAAGAGGGAAAGGGAAGCGAAAACAACCAGTACCGCGAAAGTCCTTCCGATCAGTCAGTTCACCTTCGGCACAGGAACCTGGTTGAGTATCTCCTCCACAACCTCTTCTGTCTTCACACCCCTGAGCCACGGATCAGGCTTCAGTATCAGCCTGTGCGGAAGGACCGCGTTCGCTACCTCCTTTATGTCGTCCGGCACCACATAGTCCCTCCTGTTCATTGCCGCATAAGCCATTCCCATCCTCATGAGCGCAATTGACCCTCTCGGCGACGCACCTATCTCAACATAGTTGTGTTTCCTCGTCGCCCTGACAACCTCCGTTATGTAGCCGTCCATCTCGTCCGAAACATGAACCTTCTCAACTTCTGCCTGGACTTTCAGCAGCGTATCCGCATCAATCACCGTCCTGAGATCAAAATCGTCCTTTCCCCTGTTCCTCCTCGATTTCAGTATCTCCTGCTCTTCGTGGGAAGAAGGGTAACCGAGCCCAATCCTGATCAGAAAACGATCCAGCTGGGCTTCCGGGAGCGGGTATGTGCCCTGGTATTCAATTGGATTCTGTGTTGCCATTACTATGAACGGGGGCTTCAGCCTGTGGGTCTCGCCGTCTATTGTCGCCTGCCTCTCCTGCATTGCCTCCAGAAGCGCCGATTGCGTTTTCGGGGGGGCCCTGTTCACTTCGTCAGCCAGCAGTATGTTTGTAAAAAGCGGGCCAGTCCTCAGCTCGAACTCGTTGGTCTTCCTGTTCAGGACAATTGAGCCCGTTATATCCGAGGGCAGGAGGTCAGGCGTGAACTGAATCCTCTTGAACTCGCACCCAAGGGTCACGGAAAGGCTCCTGGCCAGGAGTGTCTTCGCGAGTCCGGGGAAGTCCTCGAGAAGTATGTGCCCGTTTGCAAACACGGCTGCAAGCACCTTCTTCAGCGTTGCATCCTTCCCTATTATCGCATTCGCAACTTCAGATACAACGCCCTCTGCTGTACCGGAGACAAGTTTCACATCCATAATACCACTGTCAGTTTCTTCTGCGCATATCCGACACTATGTTATTGAATACTTCCACGAACTCCTCTGACGGAAGAGCGCGCATCCTGTTCGACTGCTTTGGCAGCACCTCGTCCGTGTAGACTCTGTAGAGGAGGGCGCTGCCGAACAGCTCGGGGCCCTCCTTCTTTGCGATGTCGGCCAGCTCCCTTCTCCTGATCATCCTGGTCGCGCACACCCTGTCGATTATCATCAGCCTGAGCTCCTGAAGCATAAGGTGCTGGCTGTAGGCCCTCTCCTTCAGCGCACTTTTCGATACTCTCTCCCTCCTTTCAAGCCTGCTGGCATTGCTCGCTTCCCCGGAACGGAAGTTGTCTATGTGGGCGAATGGCAACTGCCTGGTGACGTGATGCATCACCGCGATTTCCATTGCAACAATTATGATGGCCGATACTATGGCGATTACAATCCCAATGCTCCTGAAGAAGTAAAGCACAAGTGCGGCAAGCGAAAGCAGAGAGAGCACGGTCAGCGTCACCCTGCTTCTCCATCTGTTCTCCTCAGTAACATCCCTTCTCATGCCGCTGCCCCTATGTTCTCAGCTCGCTCACAATGTTCTTCAGCAAGGCCAGTGCAGACTCCCTTTCCGCCTCTGTTATCGGATGAATGCTGAATTTCGCCTCTTCGTAAAGGTAGGTGAGTTCATTCACCGTCCCGGGGGTCAGGCCGAGAGCGGTGACCGCCCCATTTCCGAATTCCCTGGCGGTGAATGTCAGCCTGTCGAGTGCACCCGCCATCCCGAGTCTCATCCTCATCTCCCTGTACACTTCAATCACTCCCTTCCTGGGATCTTTTCCCTGCTCTATCTCGTCTATCTGTCTCTCGACTGCCGTTGCCAGGCCAGACCTGTCACCTATCCTCGGATGGTCTTCCTCCCTGTCCGGCTTGACAAGCACATATAAGCCAATTCCAACCAGCACCGCAATTGTGATCATAAGCGGCACGAACAGGAAGAAGGTGAAAAACTGGACAATATCGGCTGCAAAACCGCTCCCCGTCGTCGAAGATGTCGAGTTCTGGGGTATTGTGCTGTTGATCGGATGTATTGGATTAAAGTGGACAAGGCCGGAGAAGGCGCCAAGCCTTGTCCCAACAAGAATCATCGCAACCACTATTAACAGTGCCAATACAGCACCAAGCTGCGACCTTTTCTGTACATTGACATTCGCATGTGAAACATTGGGCTTGCCGGAGAGCAGCAGCGTTATGAGCTGCATGATGAGGAGTATGACGAGAATTACAATTACAACGGTGAAAAAGAAGCCGGCCAGTCCGATGAGCGAAAGAAAAGGCAGGCCAGTTGCCGCTCCACTGACAGTCAGGGGGCCCTGCATCGATGAGATTATGATCCCTGCGGCTATCACCGATGCGACGAGCACAATCGCGGTAATAATGAATCTCGGGGGGGACGACTCGCGTCTGGCTGCCATCTTATGCCCTAAACATCTTCCGCGCTTAGTATTTATCCCGGAACTGACGATATTGGCAATCCAGGGTGTTCCTGAATCGTGAAGCTGATAGTGATAGGCGGAGGCTGCTTCGGGACGATACAGACAGGAAGAATACTCAAGGCAATTGAAAGGGGGGCGATTGGCAGAGCAACCGTCGTCATTGTCGACAGGAACAGCGATCCGCCAGCCAGGAAGGAATTTGGCATGGTGAAGGATGTTGTGTTTGCCAAATCGGACTGGTTTGATTATCTGAGGGACTATTTCCAGGGGGACGGCAGAGCCGCTGGTGACCAGATAATACCTGCTCATATCGCACCTCATCTCCTCTTCGAGGTGGCGGCAAGCGCAATCCATAAGGGCACAGGGAGAAAGGTCGACCCGGAGCCGGTTGGGAAAGTGTTCAACCTTCCGTTCGAGAAGGAGGGCGCAGGAAGTGTCAGGTACATAAGCGCTGCAGCCTGGCTCTGCCCTTTTGCATGCATTGAGCCAGACGTCTGCCCTGCAACAAGGGGACCGAGAAGCTGGGATCTCAGCAGTCTTGTGCCTGAGGTCATGGGAGACAGCGTCGACGCTTCCATCGTCTTCAAGACGACTCATTTCGCATGGGGTGTGGGCACCATTCCCTGCGACCTGATATCCTCGTCATACAACTCTGTCATCGGAATGGTAAACGGTGCAGACAGCAGCCGCATCTTTCACGTTGCTGTTGCCACGACTAGCAACTGCCATGGCGTTGTCGGCAGGCTCAAAATACAGTAGCTGAACTCACTCCTCACAGATGTGACAGGTGTCCACATCAACCCCGGGCTCCATGACATGATGCATTTCACACATTAGCCTGTTCTTCCGTATGAACTGAGTGAGGTCGCTGAGGACGGTCGCAGCCCTCACGCTGTCGCTGCTTCCCTGAATTGTCCCCGCGAGTTCTGATATCCTTTCCCTGATGTACGGCGTCTCCAGGTAGGCTATGTTGCGAGCGCGTGCTCCGGTCATGTAGTTGCTGACGGCGGACTGTGTCACGCCAAGCAGTGCTGCCACTTCGGACTGGTTCATCCTGCCGCTGACAATCAGCTCTTTCGCCAACATGGCGCGGAGCGCGGGAATCACTGCAATTGCCTCCAGTTCCGATGGGAGATGCATCGGGACTCAAAGCGTACAGTTACTCTATTAACTTTTCTGATTGTTTTTCCCGTTATCCCCCATCGGAGGCCCGCACACTGGCAAAAAGCATTCCGCATGCAGGGAAATGGGAAAGGCAAGGGCAGACGGTTAAACCCGGCGCTCATCTTCCCCAGAAGGGATCCTGCCTTCTTTTTATGGCAAGCAGTTCCTCAAAAATCTGCCCTTCGTCGAAGTTGAGCTCCTCTTTCTGTATCGCCCTTGCATGCGACTCCGGTATGTCCGCATAGAGCACATCGCCCTCGGATATCTGCCTTCCAACGGTAGGTCCCTCGATTGCCACCGCGACCTCCTCGCCCGCCTTTGCCTCCGTCCTCGTCTGCTCGCCGACGCGTATGCTCCTCACCCTTCCTACTTCGCGCCCTTCATTGTTGATCAGCGAAATTCCCTGCACAAGTGTGCCCGCAAGTATCCTTGTCCCGACGATTGCAGGCTTGCTTATCCTGAATGTGTGGTTTGGCATCAGCAGCAGCTTGCACGGGAAGACGATCTCCTTCCTCTTCTTCTGCATCTTCTCCAGGACCTTCTGCTCCTGCCACTTCTGATAATTGTCTATCAGCGTATAGATGACATCACCGGATATCACCTTCACATCGCTCGACAGGAGCGCCTCGTTTGCCTCCGGAAGAATTGGAACATTGAACGCCATTATCACTTTTTCAAGCTCCTCGTTCTTTGAAGAGCGATCGACAACATCCCTCCTTGTCACCGGTCCGACCTGCCCTTCCTCGATCCTGATGCCCTTCTCCCTTGCTTCCATGAGCAGCGCCTCAAGCGAACCGAGTGCGTCTGTCTTCACCAGAATCCCCGTCTCGTCAAATTCGACTGTGACAGAGCTTTCCTTGAGTATTGTCTCCTCGACCTCGGAGGAATCCTTCCTGTAAGCATGCAGCGGAGAGCCTGCAGCTATTCCCTCCGTGTCCTGCAGGAGAAGCTTGACGCCTGCGGCCGCCGAAACAGAGTTGAACGGTGCAAATCTTTCCTTCGGATCCTTCGTTTCGTGCAGCGGTCTCGTTTTGAAGATACCTCGGACCCTGGTTGCCAGGATGCCGCCCTTTGTTCCGAACGCGACCCTGTCCCCTGTTTTCAACGTTCCGGAGTATATTATCGTGTCAGCCGTCGTGCCGAAGCCCTTCTCCTCCCTGACCTCAAGGACGGTCCCGGCAGCAGGGCCGTCTTCTGTGTCGAGCCGGCCCTCCAGATACCTCTGCGCAAGCCCCACAAGAACGAGCAGCAGGTCAGGTATGCCATCCCTGCTCTTTGCACTGAGGGGAACAATCGCCACGTTCTTCGTGAAGTCTGTAATCCTGTCGTATCTCTCGGCAGAAAATCCAAGAGTGCTCAGGTCTCCTATTATGCTGTATATGGCCTCGTCGAGCCTGGTGGCAACTTCCTCCCTCTGCTCCTTGACAAGCGTGACGAACGGCTCATAGCTCTTCGAACGCCATCCTTCTATCAGGTCAATCTTGTTTGCCGCTATCACGAAAGGTGTCTTGTATCTCTTCAACAGCCTGAGAGACTCCGTCGTCTGCGGCATTATGCCTTCCCTGACATCAATGACAACAACCGCCAAGTCTGAAAGGGCGCTGCCTCTTGCCCTCATGGAGACGAAGGCATGGTGCCCCGGCGTATCAATGAAAAGAAGGCCCGGGACGGTGAAATTCGGGTTTTTGACTATTTTCTCGCATAGCTTTATGACCCTGTCGATAGGGACCTCCGTGGCTCCGATGCCCTGCGTGATTCCGCCCGATTCCCCAGCTGCAACGTAGCTTCCCCTGATTGCATCAAGTATCGTCGTCTTTCCGTGGTCGACATGACCCATGACAGTGACTATTGGCTGCCTGATGGTCACGGTTAGCCCTCATTCTATAAGCCACTCTGATCCGATCTTACTGTATTCCAGTATTTCATAGTCGTTGAAGATTAAGTTGATTTCCCGCTGGGCGGAACTGATCGAATCAGAACCGTGTATGACATTCTTCCCCGGATGCAGCGCAAAATCTCCCCTTACAGTCCCGGGCAGAGCTTCAGCTGGATTCGTCTTGCCCATGAGAGATCGGACGGCACCGACGGCGCCTTCCCCCTCCCAAACCATGCACACAACCGGCCCGGATGTTATGTAGTTGATGAGCCCCTCGTAGAACTGTTTTCCCTTGTGTTCCGCATAGAAGCGCTCCGCAATGTCCTTCGGTATGTGGTACATCTTGACTGCGATGGCCTTCAGACCCCTTCTTTCTATCCTGCCGATGATCTCTCCAATAAGGGAGCGCTGAACGCCATCGGGTTTGACCATGACAAAAGTCTTCTCTATCATAGAAGCTTCACTTGTCTGCCCCTTCGCCCTTGGTCTCCTGTGCGGGTTCCTCTTCCTTCTTCTGCCCGCCTGCCTCTCCGGGTGCCTTTTCCTCCCTCACCCTCGAAGGCATTCTCTTCGGTGCGTAGACCCTGGTTGCGGGCGCCTTCTGTTTTGGCGCCTTGTCCTTCCATCTTGAAGCGGTTCTGCTCAGCGTGGACCACTTCGTATCCTGCGGAACACGACCGAGGCTTACGTAATTCTGGTAACACTTGTGCTTGTCAAAGTAGAAGACGGTGCCATCAACCCTGATATACATCATGCCCGTGCCGGGCTCTATAGAATTGCCGCAGAAATTGCAGTTTCTCCTCTCTGCCATATGGTTCACCTCATCGTATGGAGAGCTTGCGCGCTTCCCTTGCAGTCTCCCGTAGCATGAGTGTGTCTCCCACTCTGACGGGACCCATGACATTCCTCGTAATGATCCGGCCCTTGTCCTTCCCATCGAGGACCCTGACCTTGACCTGGGTGGCTTCCCCGGTCATGCCTGTCCGGCCGATGATTTCGACGACTTCGGCCGGAATGCTATCGTCTGGCAAAGTTGATCACCCTTGCTTCTTTACCTTTTTCAGCTCTTCGAGCAAAGCATCCAGTGTCTGTTTCGCCTTCCCTGCGTCTACAATCGCAATGGATGCGGTCGGCTTGTCAAGTCCGGCGGCCGTGCCGAGTTCGGCCTTTTTCGGCACGTATGCATAGGCGATGCTCTTCTCCTCGCAAAGCAAAGGAAGGTGGGCAAGAATCTCGGGGGGGTCCACGTCCTCTGCCATGATGACGAGGGCGGTTTCCCCGCGCTCAATGACCTTTGTCACTTCGTTCGTTCCTTTCCTGAGCTTCCCGCCGTCCTTGACGAGCTCCACTACCTGGTATATCTTTTCAGAGAGTTCCGAAGGAACCTCGAATCTTACAAATGCTGCTTTTGCCATCTAAATACCTCTTTCAGATGCCAATGCATCTTCATCAGTCACAGGCACCCTTTCCAGGTACCACAATCACCGTCAATATAAACATTTCTTTGCTGTTTACCAGGCCCGGGCTATGGATTCGGACTTCGCCGCCGATGGTCATGGCGCCTGGAAAAGGTAATTAAACCACCTGAACTCAGCCTACAGCAATGAGGGCTGCCGTAATCAAGGGTTCTGCTTTGGCCGCTCTTTCCGCTCTTGTTTGGGCAACCTATTATGTGTTTGTGCCGTGGATCGATGCACTGAGCCCGTTATCGCTTTTCTTCTACCCTTCCCTGTTTGGCGCACTTCTTTTTCTTGTATACGGGTTTTACACCACGGGGCGCATACCCCACCCCGCGAGGGTGAGGGACTATTTCATTCCGGGTGCGGGTTACTTTGCTTCGCAGATGCTTATAATCCTTTCAACCGTATCAAATGGCGGAGTCCTCACATCGACATTCATACTTCTTGGTGATACGATTATATCGCCCTCCATCATCTTCCTTCTCGGTCTCAACAGGTTCAAACCACGCCTTCCGCTGCTGGCACCTGGCATGGCTGTGCTTGTCTTATCGGCTGCATTCCTTGCAACCTACGGTGGATTTACGGCTGCAAAGTCGGCAGAAGGGCTGATTCTGCTCCTGCTCATACCTCCCTCGCTTTCACTCTTCTTCGTATACACGAACGAACGCATAATGGCCGAGGGAATGGCGCAGATACTCATGCCTGCATTCCTTGTCTCCAGCCTGTTCGTGGCCGGGTACGCCGCGGTGGTCAGGCAGAGCTATCCGCTGGAATTCAATGGCGTCAGAGACCTGCTTGTTCTTGCCACGATAGGCGTCACTTCAATGTTTGCCGGGTACATGCTCTTCTTCGCTGCTTCACGAATGACAGGTTTTACGCTCTCCTCGATACTGATGGCCCTCATACCCCCATTCACACTCATACTCGGAGTCCTCTTTCTCGGTCTGCGGACCAACGCCTGGATCAATGCACTCATCATCCTGGCTGCATTAGGTGCAGGACTCTGCACGGTTGCATTCGCGGAGGGCGGTGTATTGAACCGTAGAACATACTGAGCGTAACTGGTCAGGCTGT
>JAKAVR010000012.1 GCA_021817225.1 Thermoplasmata archaeon | reverse complement strand
CGATTCCCTTACCTCCTCCGCCGGCGGATCGGAAACCTGGAAAGTAGGGTCGAATTCCTGATTGAGCCTCTTGAGCCTGTGCATCATGTCTATAACCTGTCCCACGTCGCTGTCCTTCATCTTCCTTACTTCTATTTCGTCACTCATTTTCCCCGCCTCCCGGCAAATTCTTTATGTATTTTTCCTCAAGCATCCGCCTGTACATGTTCCTGTTCTCTTCTATCAATTCATGAGCGCTCTTGTAGAAACTTTCCCTTGACCCGTGCTTCCTTGCCATTCCAAGCTCGGAAGCCTTGGAGGCGACTGCGGAAGCAACGCTCGGATACAGTTCCCATTCCTCCATTGTGGGGACTATCTTTTCAGCACCAGGCTCCCTGACAAAATCAGCTATCTGCGTGGATGCGGCTATCATTATATCAATGCTGACACCGGTGGCCCTTGCGTCCAGCGCGCCCCTGAAGACTCCCGGAAAGACAAGGCTGTTGTTTATCTGGTTGGGGAAGTCGCTCCTGCCCGTCGCAACGACGGCGGCTCCAGCATCGGCAGCCTGCCGCGGCCAGATTTCAGGCACCGGGTTTGCAAGCGCGAAGACAATTGCATCCTTGTTCATGGATGAGACCCATTCTTCCTTGATGGTTCCCGGACCCTGCCTGGAGGCTGAAAGGACAACGTCGGACCCTTTGAAGGCATTGGCAGCCTCCCCCTTCACCCTTTCAGAATTGGTTGAGAGGGCCAGCTCGTACTTCCACGGGTTGTTAATCATCATGCTGTCCAGATCCTTTCTCTCGCTGTCTATTACGCCTCTTGAGTCGACCATCAATATGTTTCCAGCTTTTGCGCCAGCTGCAATAATGAGCCTGGCGGTGGCAATGTTTGCTGCCCCGGAGCCCATGAGCACAATCCTGGAATCGGAAATCTTCTTCCCGACGACCCGGAGCGAATTTATCACTCCGGCCAGCGTTATGCAGGCGGTGCCAAGCTGGTCGTCGTGCCAGGCAGGAATAGTAAGAGACTGCTGGAGCTTTTCCTGTATGTAGAAACATTTTGGCGATTCTATGTCCTCGAGGTTGAAACCGCCAAACGAAGGTTCAAGTGACTGAGCCACTGAGATAAACTGGTCCCTGTCCGACACGCGGATTGGAATAGGTATTGCATTTACAGCTCCCAGATAGTTGAAGATGAGCGCTTTGCCTTCCATCACGGCCATGGCGGCCTCCGGCCCGACGTTTCCAAGACCAAGGACGCGCGTCCCGTCAGTGAGTATTGCAGCGCTGTTCCACCTGCCCGTGAGCTCGAATGAAAGGTCCCTTTCCTTTGCTATCTCAAGAGACACCGCCGCGACCCCCGGCGTGTACCATATGGAGAAATCATTCAGTTCCCTGATCGGCACCTTCGGGATGGTGTTGATCTTCCCCTTGAAGTAGCGGGAATACCTGAGTGCCAGCTTCTTGAACCGGTCGGTCCTCTGTGTTTCGCTTTCCTCATCTTCCTTTTCGTGATCAAGCATTTCTCATCACCAAGATTCCTGACTCTTTTGATGCGGCGTCAGATCCGCGGCGCAATTGATCGCACAAAGCTGACAGGTTCATGGCATATCACCCGAAGAGCAATTCAAGTATGCGGCCTGCCGTTGAATTCCAGTAGCATTCAGCCAGTGATTCAAGTGTATAATCGAGGAGCACGGTTCCGTCCCCTGATTCGGCTATAATTCCGCCCGACGCCCTGAGATCACTCACTGTCTCAAAACCGCTGACAGAGGATGCGACTTCCTCATCCTCCTTCCTGATGTGCAGTATTCCCACTCCGAGGTCAGATACGGCGCCTTCAATCAGCATTGTGGCCCACTCCTTTTTTTTCGAGTCGTCAGAATTTTTCACCATGGAAATGAATTTCTCTTTCAGAACAGACAGACTCTCCGTATGAACTTTTTCCATCTCGGAGGCTACCGTGATATCCGACTTTCTCTCCGAAGCCCTTCTCATCCTGTCCACTTCATCATAGAGCTTCCTGCCGTACTCCGCCCTCATTATCTCAATGCGTTCTCTTGTAGCAGACTCTGAAGCAAGCCTGTCGGCGGTTGCCTCTTTGACTATCCTTTCGGCCAGGGACGCCGCATTTTCGGCTATTTCGTCTATCTTCCTCCTTGCTGGCCGTTCCATCTGGATATTGGTCAATTGCATTCCACCCTACACGACCTGCTTCTTTGCCGCCATGGAGATATCAGCGATGTACTTGCCGAAGCCGTTGAAGAGATAGGAGCCGGTTGCGTCTGTTCTCCTGAGGGCCCTTTCACGAAGTTCGGCGGACCTTCTGTGGCCCTCGGAAACCTTTCTTGAAAAGCATCTGTCAAGGTCCTTCCCGATGTCGGCGAGCAGGAGCCTGTTTGACTCCTTTATTTCATCTGTCGCTTTGTCAATAAGCCTCGCGGATTCGTTTTTCGCGGTCAGCCTGATTCGCATCGCTTCCAGCTCCGCCGAACCGACGAGGAGCGCCGCCTTTGCCCTTACGTCCCGTATACTCGAGGAGGGCTCTTCGATCAGCATCCCTATCAGCATATTGATTATATGGAAATTACAAGAAGAAACAGCTTAACATATGAAGCGTGCGCTTTTTAAGCAGCCAGGAGAGCAGGAACGGTGCCGTTCATTGCGAAATGTCACCTGGCAAGCTTCATGACAAACTGCCTTGCATGCTCGTATTCAGGCATCCTCAGCACTTCCGGACTTTCGTATTCGACCATGCGCCCGTTGTAAAGCAGCTTGACCGTGTCGGATACCCTGTTCGCCTGATCTATATCGTGTGTGACAAGCACAACAGTGTATTCTTCCTTGAGGAGGAGCATCAAATCCTCAATCTTTGACTTGGCTATTGGGTCAAGGGACGAGGTAGGCTCATCCATCATCAGCACTTCGGGCTGAACCGCCAGTGCTCTGGCAATGCATAGCCTTTGCTGCTGTCCTCCGGAGAGTTCCAGCGCGTTCTTATCCAGATTTCCGCTCATCTCGTCGTACAGGCCTGCATGCCTGAGGCTCTCCTCCACGAGAGTGTCGATCTCTGCTTTCTTGAGAGAGAGGTGAAGCCTGGGACCGAATGCAACGTTGTCGTACACTGACATTGGAAATGGATTAGGTTTCTGAAATACGAGTCCTATTCTGCGCCTGAGTTCCATCACGTTGTAGTCGCGCACGCTCTTTCCGTGAAAGAGCACCTCTCCTCCCACCCTGAGCCTTGGATAGAGGTCTGTGAGACGGTTGAATGTCCTGATCAGGGTGCTCTTTCCGCTTCCTGAAGGACCAACGATTGTGTTGATGGCACTTCCGGCAACTGCCAGACTGACATTGCTTAGTATCTGCTGACTGCCTGAGTTCACATTCAGATTCCTTGTTTCAATTACAACTGACATGGCGTTCACCTGCCTCTTTCGACGTATTTTGATAGGAGTAAAAGGAAGAAAATCGATGCGACAAGTATCAGGGCGGCAGAATATGCAAGCGCATGTGCATACTGTGTGGGCTGGTTGAGACTGTACCAAATCACATAAGTGAGATATGCGACGGGCTGATGCGTAAGGGAGCTGGTATAGTCATTGTTGAAAAGAGCAGTGTACATCAGCTGAGCCGTCTCGCCTGCGGCAATGCTCACGGCCAGAAGCACCGCCGTCATTATACCGGTTCTTGCCTGCCTGAGAAGCAGGCTGAATGAAAGCTGCATGCTGTTGGCTCCCAGCGCGAATGCAGCCTCCCTCATTTCACGCGGGACATTCGAATATGAAATCTCGGAAATCCTCATTATGTATGGTATCATCATGACGCCGAGCGTCAGGCCCCCAGCAAGAAGAGAGTATCCCATATTCAGCTCAATGACGAGCACCAGATAGCCGAACAGGCCAAGGACGATTGATGGTATGCTTGTAAGTATGTCGACAAAGAGTCTTAACACGCCTCCCGTGTTTCTTGTGCTGTACTCCGAGAGGTAGAGAGCGCCGAACACGCCAACGGGCAGTGCGAAGACAAGACCCGTTCCCACCAATTCCCAGGTACCCGCTATGGCATTCGCAAGTCCTCCCGAGGAGGTGTTGCCGACAGTCACGAACATACCAAACGAAATGCCGGCAAGGCCCCGCAGTGCAACATCACCGACAATGAGTAGCAGAAGACCGATCATGAATGCAAAAACGGCGTAACCGATAACCCTGACAACAAGATCCGAGAATACCCTTCTGCGGTATCTTGACTCCATTTTTCCTCTCGACCTGACAAAGGCCGCGGCCGCAGTTTCAGTCATGCTCATACCCCCTTAAGGCCGCCCTGCCGACTATCGCTCTTCCCGCGAGGTTTGCTATGAGCGAAATAATGACGAGTATCACGCCGAGCTCAACGAGCGCGGAAATATTCATCCCCGTGGCATCGATGAATGCGCTGTCGAGGGCGGCGGCAATCTGGGCCGACATTGTATTTGTCAGGGAGAAGATGCCTGACGGAAGCACGTTCACGACTGCGCCGCTTACCATGAGAACTGCCATGGTTTCTCCAAGCGCCCTTCCTGTCCCCAGCAGAGTGCCGCCGACTATCTGCCGTTTCGTGTTCCGAAGCAGCACGCTTTTTCCCACCTCCCACCTTGTCCCGCCCAGGGCGTACACGCCTTCTTTCAGCTCGCGTGGCTGTGAAGCCATAGATTCGGATATCACAGCCGTCACTATCGGTATTATCATAATGCCGAGGATGAGGCCCGCGGCGATGATTCCTGCGCCGGAAAAAATCTCCCCGGAGAAGCCCGGAAGGAATGAAAGGTTGGCCTTCATCCAAGGCTCTATTGAGTGGAGAAGCACGGGCTCCAGCACAATGATGCCCCACAGGCCGTAGACAACGCTTGGTATTCCTGCAAACAGTTCGACCAGAACTGAGAAAGGTTTTCTCAGCTTCTGTGGCGTATAAAGGTTCAGTGACAGGGAGAGGAAGATGCTGACGGGGAAGGCGATGACGAGAGCAAGAGCGGTGGTAATCATGGTCCCCAGAAAAAAGCCAAGCATCCCGAATGATGACCTGTAGGGGGCAAGCACACCGTGGACCAGGACAGGGTTTTCATAGAGCATGCCCGGATTCCATATGTACGATGTAAAGAAGCCGAAGCCCGAGTACCTCATCGAAGGAATTGCATTATAGATGAGAAATGAAAAGAGAATAACCATGATTGCGAAAGGGACAAGAGCCATCGCTAAGGTGAAAAGAAAGAAGAGGTTTTCCAAAGGTTTTCGTTCGTTCCATGCCAAGTCTATCAACTTGATATCTTGTTTATCAGCGGAGTGACAATCTGGTTGACCACAGCGGTTGGAAGAGGAGACAGGTTGAGCGATGAGATGTATGTGCTCTGGCTCCCTCCAGAAGTTGAGTTGACCGCCCATTTCAGGAAGTTGACGAGGGCTGTTGCAGTGGCCGCATTTGGCTGAACCTGCTTGACTATCAGATACTCAAGGTCGACGATTGGGTATGATGTGTTGCCAGGAGCGTACTGTATGGCCAGCCTTCCATCGGAAGGTATCTGGCTGAGATACTGGTTTGCCGCGGCCATGACGGTCGACTGGCTCATTGTAACAAACTTGCCTGCCTGGTTCTGCAGCGCTGCTATGCCAAACCCGGCAGATTGTATCTGTGCCTGGTAGGTGGTTGCTATGTAACCGATACTGTAGGGCGTCGACTTCATCTGGCTTATTATGCCCGAGTTGCCGTTGCCCGTAAGTGCTGCGGAAACACCTGGCCAGTTCACATTCGTCCCGAAGCCTACGTTGCTGTTCCACCAGCTGTCCGACTTGCTCAGGAATTCGGTGAACATGTTGGTATCACCGCTTCCATCTGACCTGTGGACAGGGACTATTGTATGAGACGGGAAAGCAACACCTGGATTCAGCGCGGCAATCTGGGAATTGTTCCAGTTGCTTATTGAGCCGTTGTATATGCCTGCAAGGATCGGGCCGCTGAAGTTGAGTGTCTTTCCGTTGAGCCCCGGCAGGTTGTATGAAACATACTGTGATGAAATCAGTATAGGTATGTTGAGTATGCCCGGGTTCTGTGAAACCTGAGTGTTCGTCATGAATGCATCGGAGGCGCCTATTACAACCGTCCCGGCTATCGCGCCCGAGATGCCTGCACCGCTTCCTGTCCCGGCGGTCGTGATCTTGTTGGCCGAGTAATTACCCGACCATATGTTGAAGACGGGGTAGAGCAGTGTTGATCCGGTCTCAGTCAGCGTCACGCCTGACGAGGAAGGTTTGGCCTGGTTTCCGTAGGCCATGTACACTCCCACAGCAGCAACGACAACGACTATTGCCACTATTATTGCAATGCCAGTGTTCTTGTTCATTTGTTACCTGTAGTACAAAAAATGGCCCTGCGCATCAAGGATCCCGATGTAAAATGATGGTACCAACGTTGCCTATATTTTCCACGTAGACATGCCTTTAGTACTGCCGCCGGAAAATGATCCAAAACGCGGTTGCCGGGAATTACGCGATTTCGTTTTGTCCTTGCAACGGCTCATTTTCGAAGAACCGGGTCATATCAATGGTCAGAGGCAAAGGGGCTCGATGGAGGTATTCCGGTAACCGTGAAATTTCGTCTCAGAAGGTAGAAACGCCTGTCCCGGACCGAAGCCGAGGACACGGCAGTAAAGCCACGGGCAAATAGCGTGGTGAACACCTCTCTTGTCTTTCTCCTCCAATCCACGGCCAGGCCGATATCCAACGACTTGATTTCGCTGAAGCTGTACGGAATCTCGACCACCAGCATCTCCTCGTCAGGAAATGTTATGCCCGTGATCCTCCTGGCACCATGTTTCATCTGTTCGGTGGTGTTCACGACGGGAAGTGAAAAAGGGTCAAAATCTTCAGCCTTTCTGTCGACTCCCACCCACCATTCGGCAAGAAGCCTGTCGGTCTCCACACCCCTGTTCAGCCTGTCACGCATCACGCCGTAGAAATTGGGACGGTATGCTCTTCCAATGACGCCTAGCTTCCTCAGGTTGAAATTTGCGTTCAGGCCCATGAGCGGATCGAAGGTCCATGCAACAAGAGCAAACCCGTTATCGATTGCCCATTTCTTCTGGGCGGTCTTGAGTTCATACCCGATGCCCTCGTGTTTCCTCTCCTCGAGGACTCCTGTCATGTGGGAATAGAGGTAGAACAGTTCCCCCCTCCGCCCAATGAACGAATACTGGAAACCAACCATTTCACCGCCGTCGTATGCACCGAGCACAAGACCTCCGTGGTACCTCAGCGCGTTCAGCATATCCGCGATAAAAGACTCCGGTTCCTCCATGCCCCATGCGCTGCGGGCAACCGGAAAGATTTCCTTCATACCCTCCGGGGAACGGACTTCTCTGATCTCAATCATCCTTGCTGCACCGGCTCTTTCAAGCGCCTGCTGTAGGCATAAGGCGGCGGGCTAAAGACTTTCACCTGCGAGCACATGTGCCCCATGATGCCGTAATGAAAGGAAGCTCCATCAGGCCTGAAGGCGGAACTTTGCTTTGACCGCCTTGCTTCAGCACTTCCACCCGTGCCAGGAAAGGCAAACGCCCCTCCGACCTTTTCGATATAATACCGGAAATCCTCGCCGCCCATGGTGTGGTTTGGACAGGTGTCGCATATCACTACGGGAAATCGCAGTTGCAGGGCTTAAGACCATGCAGCATGAGGAAGGATGAAATTTCGCGTGCCGTCTCCATCTCATGGTTTGACAGTTCGGGATTTGAATGGAGGTGTCTCCTGAGCTCAATGCAGGCAGGGAGCAAGGACCTGACCTGCTAGGAAAGAGTAGCTGACCAGTAGCTGTCGAACGAACTTCCCGCCATGGGACAGCGGATTGCAGCCGGAGACAGGAAAATACGGCTACTGCGACGCCTCGGAAGGCTGGCGGATTTTGTCGTGTGGCTTGCGGACAATGTACCTGCACATGTGCTCGCCGTTGACCATCCAGTGAGTCCTCTCGACGTCCTGGCCAAGAAGTTCCCTGAAAAGATCGAGCTCTGAGGAGCAGGCAAGCCTGTATTTGCTTGCAACAGTCATAAGTGGACAATTGTGTTCAAGCAGTACCATGGAGCCGTCCGAAAGCCTGTTCGTCTCGGCGAGAAACCCCTCCTCTTCCCGTATTCTCGCAAGTTCCTCGACTCTCTCATCGTGAGGAATGCCATTCATCCTGGAGGAGTACCGCTGTTTCAGCTCCTGCCGCCTTTTCTCGAAGAAGTCCTTCACGCCAGACTCTCCTATCCTGTCCTCAATGAAGGAGAGAGCCGAGAGTGCGATGTAGGGGTATGATGTCGGGAAAAGGTAATGTGCATCGGGTGTGAGAGAGTACCTGTATTCGGGCCTTCCTACGCCTGAACGGATGACCCTCTTCTGGACAAGCTGGTCACGTTCCAGGTTGGATAGATGCTTGCTGACGGCCATCTTGCTTATGCCCATGGAAGAGGAAATATCCTTCATGCCAGCCTCACCCTTCTGCTTGATGAGTGCGATAATCGCATTTCTGGTGGAATGGTTGGCCTTGTCCAGAAGATCTGTGTGGACCAGCTCATTGTCTTCACCATTATTCCTTCTCATTTCAGCACCTGTCTGCAAACGAGGGAGGGAAAGATGGTCCGGGATTAATAAGTTTTGTAATCTTTATTTTTTATTTACTGCCCGGCTGCCTGCTCACTATGGTCATCAGATTACTAGCCCGATGGTAAAACTGATCAGTGCGGCAAGTATCCAGCCGCTCACGATAAGGATAAACGGCTTTGCCGACAAAAACCTCTCCTTGTAGGATATGCCTGTCCCGAAGAGCGCAGCGGAAAGGGTCTGTGTGTTGCTCAGCGGCAGGCCAAAGAAAGTTGCTGTTTCAACAAGTATCACCGAATCAAGCAGGGCGACGAGTGCGTTGGAGTACCTGAGGGAGAAAATATCCCTTCCGATCCTCTGCAGCCCCCCTCTGCTCAGGAAGAAGCTACCGACAGGTACAGCGAGAACAGCCACAGCGACGTTCTGCACTGAAAAACCTGCAACAGCCACGATCACTCCCATTGTGTTTGCACCGAGCACGTATGCGGCAAGAAAGGATGACAGAAGAAGCATCAGCTTGTAGGTCGAAGCCCTTCGCCATATGTCCCTTGGCCTTGACCTGCCCAGCAGCCGGGTCGACATTACAGAGGTTGCGATTGCAATCAGAGGGGCGGCGAACCATGTCCCAATCACAGTGGTTGCGTACGCCGTGTCGATCGGCATGTGCCTCGAGACCGAAATTCCGGCTATCAGGCCGACGAGGGACATTGTCAACGACAGCGGCACCCTGAGATAGATGCCTGAGAGGAAGACTACAATTGTGACTGAAAGCGCCTCTGCCACAAGGAGCGGCGATGCGGAAGGGAAAAGAAGGCTGGACACTCTCACCATCGCACTTCCCTGCAGAAGCAGTCCCGCGATGTAGCCCGCAATGCCAATCAGTATACCTGTCCTCTTTCTGGCAACTCCTGAACCTATCAGTGTTCCTACACAGGCGGGAAGGTTGTTTCCCGATACAAGTGAAACGGTGATGAAAAGGGTGACTTCAATTGCGACGAGTTCAAGCGTAGGCATCACTTTGAAATCGAGTTTGAGACGGCTAGTATCAGATCGGAAATGTCCTCGCAGCTGTCAAGTATGTCATCCAGCTTGTGCACAAGCTCGGTTATATGCATGAACTGAAGGTAGTGCATCTCTGGCGCCATGAAGTATAGTTTGTCAAAGGATGCATCCTTCACATTGTCCCCCTTTTCCTCAATCGCCTCTATCTCCACGCGTATCGACTGCATATCTTCAAGGCTGCTTGTTGACAGAAGTCTCTTCAGTGCCTTCATTGCGTCCTCCGACAGATCAAGCAGCTCATTCAGCTGTGACTGGAAGGCAAGCAAATTGCCAAGTTCCTTTGCCTCGAACCGAAGATTGCCTGTTCGCTTGATCTCGCGCCCCATGTAATGGAAACTGTCCAGTATGTTGTCCGCCATATCGACGCACTCCAGAAGAGTGTCCAGTATGTTCGAGCTGATCGCGCCGTTTGTTATTTCGCCTGACATCCTGAAAGCCACCTTGTCAGATTCCTTTTCAAGCGCTATCACGGTGGCATTGAGCTTGCCGACTGAAGAAACAGTTTCCGCGTTCAGCATTTCCTTTATTATCTTTTTTGCGTCAAGCCCGAGCTGAATTATCTCCGCCAGTCCCTGGAATATCCTCTTTTCGCCTATGATGAACATTCCACTGAAGCGCTTCCTGTTCAATGAGCTCACTCCGGTTATGTCCCGCCTGAGTAGAATGGAAACTGTATTAAGAACCTCGCTGGGCCATCAAGTTAGTGTTCTGGACGCCCGGACATGCTTCGTTGGACACTATCAAAGAGTGATAATCTGGAGATCACCTTTTAGTACCATGCGGGAGGACTTACATCCGTAACCTAGGCGCCAGGCGCTATTATGATCAATGATAAAAGAGGCAAAAATAGCACTGCTCACGGCAGGAAGGATTCTGGTGTATCCGAAATCATAGGGGACATACTGATACTTGGCATTACGGTTGTTCTCTTCACGAGCATATTCTTCTACGTAAATGCAATTCCGACACCCACCGCACAGACATATGCGGATTTCCAGGCAACCGTCACACAGCCTGTGGCACACGGATTGACTTTCCAGGAGATTCTGAACATAACTCACCTGGGAGGGCAGAATCTGAATTCCGGGACAACCTCGATTGTGGTCCAGATTAACCAGACAACTTTTGTTTACCAGCTGCCAGAGGGCAACTCAGTGGGAACAACGGGTATACTTGGCCCGTGGACCCAGTCGCAATGGGAAACAAACCAGGTCTGGAGCGTCAACCAGACTAACATCACGAGTGGTGCGGTGGTAGCCATTTCAATAATTAACACTGCTTCCAACTATGTTGTCTGGAGTGCTGTTCTCACGGGCAAGTCGAACATAGCAACAGTTGTAATACAGAGAGCCTATGCTTCACCCAGCCCCGTCACGCCAGGCAAGAAGCTCACTGTCACAGCGGTCGTTCTTGGCAATGTGAAATATGTCAACGCGTCCGTCTATTACCTCAACAGCACGGTTGGAAACCTCCCCCTTGGTCTGTCTGGAGGCATATACACAGGCTACTTCTACACTTTGAAGACACTTGTAAGCGGCCAATACTACCCCATACAGATAAACGCAACCTCACATAACGGACAAGAGACGAACTACACGTTCTCGACTCTCGTGGCAAACAATGGACCAGACATAATTACAGCAAGCATCAACCCCAATCCCTCCACCCCGAATTCGTACTTCAACATCACAGCATATGTCGTTGACAGCAACATATCGCAGTTCAATCCTGCATCGGGCTTCGGCAGCGTGACAGTGGCACCCTACGGAACACCGATTCTCACAAACATAACAAAGGGCAGCACTGTACACATGGTTCCGAGCGCCTACACTGGCATTTTCACATATCCCGGGCGCGTCAATCCGAATAATTACGGGTTCGAGACATTCGCTGTCAATGCGACCGATATACAGGGAAACTCAGTTAGCTTCTATATTACCATTGTTGTCATTAGCGCCCTGAACCCGAACCTGAATTCCAGTTATCCTTCAACCTACCTTGGCCCGACGAGCATGACTTATTCTCAGTTTTCATGGAATGAGTCGGGAAGTTCCATTTACCACACAGGGTATGAAATTCCCGCGAGTTACGTCGATGGTGGTCCAGGTATTTACTTCCACATTGTGCTTGAAAACCACAACTCAAGCATAGCCATAAATTTAAATTACATATCCGATATCTATTTCCTGTTCAATCAGGCAGGGAATCCGGGCAAATTCGCTTTCAGTGATGCATTCATTCTTAACAGCACGACATACAGAGTACTTGGGACCTCGACCATAAGCCTGCCCGCCAATGTGCCGGTGAATGTTACGTTCGGCACCGCTGGAAACGGCGGGATACCGTTAACCAACAGTGGAACCAACTCATTCATGAGTATCAAAGTCAGCGGCACAGATTACCCCGCATCTGGCGAACTGAGCTTCAATTCGATTATGCTTTTCGGGACCCTGACCAACAGCTCTACGGGAGCTTTAATTTCACAATATGGACAGGCAATACCATTCACAGGCATTTACTGGTACTGAAGCTGCCGAACGAGCTGTCTCAGCCTGTCAACATTCCACTTGACCACAATATTGCGCATCGATCTGCTTGGCTGGCTTGCCATGTAGAGGGAGCGCATTAGCACCTCCAGCGGAGCCAGGCACAACAAATTCAGATAACGAACGAAAGAGCAAAGAACCGTCCCGGAGCATGAGGGCCGATCCTATCAGATGTAGCACATCATGTTACCTATTCCTTTTGCATCGGAAGCCACAGTTTCAGCTACTGCGCCCAAAGTGCCGGTTATTGCTGTTCCTATCATAACCAAGAGCTGCAGATGCAGGCAATGGAAGCGTCATTGGATGGACTTTCAATGCGCATCCAGCCACCCGCATGTTCGGCCGCACATGTCAAGCGCAGACTACTTGAATGCGTTGATGCAATGCTGTGCCATGATCGGCAACGGGTCTGACTTTTCGAAAAACCCGCTACTCGTCTTTTGGGAGACCACCAGGGCCTGCCCGCTTTCCTGCAGGCACTGCAGGGCCTCCGCAATATCTCATCCTCTGGAGGATGAATTGTCACACGAGGAAGGCATCGATCTGATGGAGGGAATAGCAGCATTTGGGCAGCCCAGGCCGGTTGTCATAATGACCGGAGGGGATTGCATGATGCGAAGCGACCTTGTTGAGCTTGTCAGGGAAGGCAGAAACAGGCAGTTGAGCATTGCGCTCTCACCCGCGGCAAGCAGCCTTCTTGAGACACGGAAACTGGCGGAGCTCAGATCCCTGGGCATCCGGTCCCTTTCACTGAGCCTTGACGGTTCCACGGCGGAGACTCATGACAGGATAAGAGGGATAGAGGGCCACTTTGGGGAGACGCTCAAGGCGGCATCCAGGCTCGTGGCCATGGGATTCTCAGTCCAGATAAACACCACTGTCATGCCTGATAATGTAGAACAGCTGGCAGATATAGCGCTGATACTCAGGCAGCTGGGCATCAAGATCTGGGAGGTTTTCTTCCTGGTGACAGTAGGCAGAGGTGAGCAGCTCAAAGAACTGTCTCCTGAACAGAACGAGGACGTCTGCAATTTCCTTGCCGAAATGACGCGCCACGGTTTTACTGTCAGGACCGTGGAGGCTCCCTTTTTCAGGCGAATCCTGGCAAAACGGGCAAGGGGTGCCCCAATGGCACATGAGGCTGATGGCGAAGCGCATGGTGAGCTGTACAGAAGGCTGATGGAAAGAGCATCGCTTCTTCTGGGGCTGCCTCAGAGGGATGTGGTATCATCCAATGTGCCCACAAGGGACGGCAAGGGGATAATATTCGTCTCACAGAATGGGGAAGTATACCCTTCAGGCTTCCTTCCCTATTCGGTAGGGAGCGTGAGGTCAAAGAGCATCACGGATATTTACAGGAACAGCCGCACTCTAATCTCCATAAGGAATGGCGAGTTCAGAGGCAGGTGCGGCGTGTGTGAATACAGGGATGTGTGCGGCGGTTCCCGCTCCCGTGCATTCTCACATTCAGGCGATGTCCTTGCGGAGGATCCGGGCTGCGCCTACATCCCACACAGCTCATGATTCAGATATCTGAATGCAGGGACATTCGTACGAAGGATGCACGGTATGCTGTGAGAGCCTGGTTTTCAGTTCCCCTGCTTCCCCTTCTGCTCCTCTTCATGTCTTGCGGAAGACCCTGCCTTTCTCAATCCATAGATTGCAACACCTGCGGCCACGGCGATGATCGCAACAACCACAGCAAGGACAACGTAGAACAGGTTGGTGGATGTGAGCGGCGGGTATACATTTGTAAACTTCACGGTCTGCGAGGTGGAATTTGAGACACTGAGAGTCTGGGTGATTTTCTGCACCACAGGCGTGAGATCATAGGTCGTGGAGAAGAATGATGTGAGTGTATAGTTGCCCGTTGCGACCGTGAAGGTTGCCTGCCCGTTGTTGCCGGTAACGCCTGACAGCACTGTTCCTGTTGCGTTGCTGTAAAGGCTTATCTCCACATTTGCCAGCGGAGAACCTCCTGAAGACACGGCGATTACAGTGACGTCGTAAATCGAAGCTTTGAGAACCATAGTTCCGGGAGCGGAGTTGCCGAGCCGCTGTGCTGCTGCATTGTAGACCATGATGCCTTTCCAGTAGACCTGTATGTTGTAAACACCGTAGGGGAGGACAGACGCAGCCAGTCCGCTTGCGTTCGTTGTATTGAAGCCGGCGTAAATGCCTGTAGTGGAGTTGACAACCACGACATTGGCTGTTGCCACTGGGCTTCCGGTTGCTGTTACGACCTCGAAAGTCTGCCTGTAGGCGGCAACGTTGACCGCGAGGACACCGTTTGCATCTATCGGGATTGTGCCGTTGAACACCATGGTGCCATGCCAGAAGACTGTTGCCGTGTATTCACCGCTGGCCACCTCGCTGAGCGAAATCGAACCGTTGGAAGTGCTGGACATCAGCGGGATGCCTATTCCGGCCGGAGATACGAGCTGCACCTGGGCAAAAGAGAGTGCCGTTCCGGACTGATCCTCGAAGACAAGGAGCGTGGAATAGATGCCTGCCTTCAGTGTGAACTGCGAGCTTGTGCTGTTGACGGAAACTGGGAAGGAACCCACTTTGACTGACTGCCAGTAGACAACCGCTGAATAGTTGCCCTGGGAAAGCAGCATCGTGGCCAGACCGGAGGCGCCGGTTGTGTTGTAGCCCACAAAGTAGGAAAGCTGCATGATCCTGACCTGCGCACCAGATACGGCATTCCCGGCCGCGTCCGTTACCGTGAAGCTTACCGAAATCGGCGGCGTTCCGACATACAGTTGCAGGGTGCCGTAGGCATTCCTGCCATAGGTCACGCCGTTTGAGGTGAGGTAGTTGTGCATTGTGTTGTCGGTGCCGTTTGCAGTTACTGTAAGGGAACCAGAGGCAGAGGTGCTGTAATTGAAGTTGAATTCATACTGGCGCATGAGTGCAAAAGCACTGTATGCTCCAACGGGTGTCATGACACCTGACGCGATAACGGTCCCCGTCGCGTTCTGGATTGCATAGTCGACGGGCCATGATGCAAAATCGTACTGCCCGAAAGGATCTGTCAGGTTGACGTAAACAGTTATGTTCTTGTCCGATGCAGACTGGGAAAGCGAGTAGGCCGGCTGCCCTTTGCTGTCAACCGCGGACATGTTGCTCACTTCGAGGTACGAAGATGCTGAGACCGATGCCCTGGAATAGAAATATGTTCCGTTGACATTGCCCCAGTATGCGTTATACACCTGGCTCGTGCCCCCATTCACAGATATATTGAACATGAGGCTGTCATTCGCCGGAACCACCTGGTTCAGCGTAGGGCCCGTAAGCATTATGGATGTTGCAGAAGAGCCTGGTGCGGTGCTGCTGGTGGTAACTGCCGGACCCGCTCCGAGCGATGTCAGCGTTCCGGCGGGTGAGACTTCGGACACACCAAATGTGATGTGCCCGGAGGTGGGAGCCGAACCGCTCTGCGAGAAGTACATCCAGCTGTAAATCGTCCCGTTAAGCACAAGGGGACCCGAGAGCTGGGGATAGACTGTAAACTCCACTGTAAGATAGTGAACTGCAGATATGTTGCCCCCCGTTGCAGAGTAAGCCTTATTTGTATCATTCAATGTGTTTGCAATCTTCAGGTGATACTGCCCTCCAATTGTGACCGGTGTTGTCAGGTTGTGGTAATACACGGTCAAGTTTGTCGGCCCCGGGGGACTGCCGCTATAGGGGGTAGCCGATACAACCGTTAACGCACTCTGCAAGCCTACAAAGGATGCAACAATCAGCATCAATACCAGGAGCACTGTTCTGGCCGGGGAGGACTGCCTGATCATTTTGATCAGGAGGAAAGCCCTGTGAATCGCTTTTAAGTATGATTGTACAAGTTTCGAAGGCGGCAATGAGGTGGAATCGGGAAATGATGCGAAGACTCAACGGGCAGTTACGGATTCACGGGCTCGCGCCAGCGGCCGGCGCAACCGCCTGCTGGTCTTTCTGCTGAGCAGACGCGCCAAGGTCGCTCATTTCCCTCTCCACCTTCGCCACAGTCTTCTCGGCATCCCTGTAGTAGGCCGAGATGAGTGCGGCCACTGACATGTAGTTGTTTACGTTCTTCCTGCGCATGTATTCGAGCAGAAGGACCCTGCGTCTCATCTCAGCCTCCATCTCCCTGGGGGACCATCCCTTGCTCAGCCTTATCTTTTCGAAAATGTAGCTGTGGCCGGAGTAGTGGAAACGGTCGTCTGCCGGGTTCCATGTAAACACTGAATTGTATATGATTTCGTTCGTCTCCGGGTCGAGGCCGACTATCTCGGTGAGTGATTTGACACGCCTCGTCATCTTTGTTCCGACCTTAACCTGTCCCTGCAGGAGCATTATGTTCAATGCGGTCATCAGCGAACGGGGCAGCTTGATCGGCTCGCTTTCCATCCTGTGTATCATTGCGCCAAGGTCGTCTGCATGGAACGTTGAGTAGGCTATTGTGCCCGTGGCCATTGCCTGGAAGACGACATAAGCCTCCTTGCCCCTGACTTCACCGACCATCAGGTACTGCGGCCTCTGCCTCATCGCAGCGGTGAGCAGGTCGAACATGTCCACGGCGCCCGCCATGTTTGCCGACCTGCCTCCAAACCCCTCGCGCGTGACAGATGCTATCCAGTTTTCGTGCGGAAGGTTCAGTTCCCTTGTGTCCTCGATGCTTATGATCTTCATCTGGGGAGGAATGAAAAGAAGCACGGCGTTCAGAGTCGTTGTCTTTCCGCTTGCGGTGCCGCCGCACACCATCATCGAACTGCCGTATTCGATGCAGAGCCACAGGTAGGCCATCATGTCGACGCTCATTGTCTTGAAGCGGACGAGATCTATCGGCGTGAAAGGATCGTCCTTGAACCGCCTGATTGTGAACGACGAGCCCTTCTTTGTGACATGCTTCCCAAGCGTTGCATTCAGCCTTGAGCCGCCGGGGAGAGTGGCATCAAGCATCGGGTTCGCGACTGAAATCTGTTTCCCGGAGCGCTGGGCAAGCCATACAACGAAGGCGTCCAGCTCCTCCTCCCTTTCGAACTTGAGGTTTGAGCGAATTGAGCCGTACTTCCTGTGGAATATGAAAATGGGTATGTTGACACCGTCGCAGGATACGTCCTCGACATTGCTGTCAAGCATCACGCCCTCGATTATGCCCAGGCCGACAAGATCCCTTTTCAGGTAGTAGAAGACCCTCTCCATTGAAACCGGGTTGAGCGATACGTCGAGTGAGTTCATGACATCCCTTGTGGCCTTCTTCAGGCTCTTCTCCTTCGCCTCCTTGTCTTCGTCCTCCGACATGTTGAGGGATGCTATCAGCGCCTCCTTGAGCGTCCTCAGGACATTCCGCTCGTCCATTGAAAGCGGCGGTTCGATGAGCTCGTAGAGGTACTCGTTCAGCAGCGTGTCGTACTTTATCCTGGCATATGAGTACGGCTCATTGAGCGGTGTGAGCTCCACCTCCTCCTGCCCTTTCTCGTTTATGAGCGGTATTGGAGTGACTTTCACGCTTGATCCGAGCCTGAACTCCTGCTCTGGGATCATGACACGGAACGGCTTGCTTCCGACCGAGTTCATGAACCGGAGGTATTTCGATTTCAGGCTCAGCCTCTTTTTTCGTTCTTTCGTCTTCTCCGTTCCATCAGGTCTTTCGGCTTCAGTCGCCATTCTTAAACACCAAGGAGTATGCGCATGAATATGAAGCCAATCACGAGCATGAGTGCGCTGTGTCTCATCCCGTTCGTAATTCTGCCGTCCTGAATGACGCCGGCCATGATGCCGTCGCCCGCGGCGTGCACTATGACAGCCAAGTAGAAAGCAGTCACAACCGGACCTATGGCAAGCACATTGATTGTCGTCACCGCCCCGCCACCGGCGAGGACTCCCGTCGAACTCTGGAGCTGGTTGCCTGCCTTCTCGATCTGTGGTATGAACGTTGCCTCGAGTATGAATATGGTTGCGAGGAAGACGGCGAACGCGATGTATATCACGACCATGTATGTGCTCATGGCTATTCCCCTCTCCTTCCTGTTCAGTATGCGCTCCCTTGCATCATGGGCGACCATGTTGAGCACATCCGAGACCGCCCCGCCTGCATCGCTTGCCTTTATGATAATATTTGAAATCCTGGTGACTAGGGGTGAATTCATCCTCTCGGCGAAAAGCCTGAACGCCTCGGTTGCAGGGACTCCCCAGTCAATCTGGGATGCCATCCGCCTTATCTCGGGCGTGAGCTTGCCGTATTTGCCTGCCGAAGCGACGATGACAGACTCCGCGAGAGTCATTCCGAACCTGCCTGCTTCCGCCACATCACGCAGGAAATCAGGGACTCTGTCCTCTATCTGCTTGATTTTCCTGACCTGCGTGCTTGAATACGATCCGTAGGGTCCCATGAATGCAGCCATCGCAAGGACGATCCAGTCCAGTATGGACATGCCGAAGTACTGCGTGTTGTTGAGAAGCCCCACTATTCCGACAAGCAGAAGCAGAGCCATCGCCATGACCGAGATAGCCGTGACCTGCTTCTCGATGTTCTTCTTAGCCGAAGAGAGCCTTTTGACATCCACGATCTGTGTGGCATTCACGTTCATTGTGAAGCCTCCTTGCCCATGTTCCAGACAAAGAATATGAATCCTCCCTGGGATGCGGGAATCATCAGAAGCACTACGACATAGAGCAGGAGAACGTTAAACGGCATCGTTACGCCGAACACAACTGAGGTAGCCTGGCTGCCACCGCCGCTCACAACAGACATAATTGCCATTATGACTACGAGGAAAAGCGGAAACGCAACCACGACCGTCACAAAGGTCTCCGCGAACAGCCCAAGCGTCTCCATATCCTGCTTTGTGTTCAGTTTTTCCTCCTTCTCGTATTGCTCCGCCTTGAGAAGGAAGTATGGCTTGAGGTGCCCGCCGGATGTCGCTGTCGTAACAACACCCTGGAGGAAATCCTGGAACTTTGGCGAAGGAGTCCTTGCAGCCGCGTTTCTTATCGCGGTGAGTATGTCGACTCCCAGCAGCGTTGTGTCCCTTGTTATCCACTCTGCCTCCTTCTGAACTTCCCCGTAAATGGGCTGCTTTGCAAGTTCGCTGAATATCACATCAACATTCACATCTGCCGAGGCAAGGGCGGAGATGAAGCTCATTGCGCTGCCTATGTGCTTGTTTATGTCCCTTGCGCGGGAGGATGCCTTGGACGAGGGTATTGCCTTCAGCACGAGGTATATGGCTCCGGGAGGGATGAATGTGGTGAGGAAAATGACGACCAGTCTCAACGCAATGACCGAATGGAGCAGCGTCAGTATGACTCCTCCGAAGACCACTCCGATTACAAGGCCTGCAATGCCGGCGATCAGGCTGGTCATCCATGTGACTGCTGTATACTCCTCGGGCCTGATTTTCATATGAGCCTTTATGAGGTTGTCCTCCAGCTCCTGGTTGACCTTGAACCTTGCCTCCACCAGCCTGTGCATTGTCCTCCAGCAGAACTGCTGGTAGGGTGAGAGCTTGACGTAGTCAGGCACAGTGCCGGCAGGCAGCTTGATCGGGTGAGGCCCCTCGACCATCCTCTTTGACTTGACCGTCTTGGTGCCGAGAAATGACCTGTCCATGTCCTCGAACTTCGAGAACAGGTTTGACTCTCCTTCAGACAACTATAACATCCTCCTTGTCCGCATCACCTATGTATTCGCGGACCATCTTCATCGTTTCTTCCTGTTCCCTGTAATACTTGTTTATCAGAGACCAGATATCAAAGTGGTTTGTCATATTTTTCTTCGCCATGTACCTGACGACGTCAATCCGCCTGTTGAATTCCTCATTGAATTCCTCATAGGTCCAGTTCTTCAGGTCCCTTAGCTTGTCGAACAGTGCGCTGTGCCCCTTGAACACGAATATGTCCTTGACCTGGTCCCATTCGAAGACAACATTTGTGATTATCTCATTTGTCCCGGGCTCGAAACCGATGAGTTCGACCACGTTCTTTATACGCCTTGCATGCTGCTTGCCGATCCTCACCTGCTGCTGGACGACGACAGTCCTCAGGGCGGTAAGCAGTATACGCGGTATGTTGATTGGAGGATTCTCAAGCCTGTTGATCATGAGCTTGACGCTGTCTGCGTGCATGGTGGAGTAGGTTGTGTGGCCAGTGGCCATAGCCTGGAACATCGTGTAGGCCTCCTTACCCCTGACCTCACCTACAATGATGTAGTTGGGCCTTTGTCTCAACGCAGCCCTTACAAGGTCGAACATGTCAATCTCACCTGCTGTCTTTCCGTCGATACCCTTTTCGCCGACGCCGGACCTTGTTGTGCCCGGGATCCAGTTTTCGTGAGGCAGGTTTATTTCCCTTGTATCCTCCATTGTGACTATCTTGGCGCTTGGAGGAATGAACAGTGAGATCGCATTCAGCGTGGATGTCTTTCCATTTCCCGTTCCGCCGATGATCATTGCAGACTCTCCTGCTTCGACGCTCATCCAGAAGTAGGCCATCATCTCCTCAGATGCAGTGCCGTAGTTGATCATGTCGACGGGGGTGAACGGTCTTTCCTTGAACAGCCTGACTGTGAACGACGACCCCCTGCTGGTGACTTCCCTTGCATAGGTTGCCTGAAGCCTGTGCCCCTCGGGAGTTGTGCCGTCAAGTATTGGTGTTGAAACACTGATCTGCTTTCCGCACTTCTGGCCAAGGTAAACGACAAAGGAATCAAGAATCTCCTCGTTCGCAAAGGTGATATTCGTCCGAACGCTTTCGTACTTCCTGTGGAAAATGAATATCGGGACGCCGACGCCGTCGCAGGAGACATCTTCGCTGTTCGGGTCCCGTATGAATATGTCAACCGGCCCGTAGCCTATGAAATCCCTCACGATGTAGTATGCGAGCTTGTCCTTTGTGACGTGTGACGCCGAAAGCCCTCTGGTGCTCAGGAAGCTTGCGATGCTTCTCTTGAGATACTCTTTCCTGTCCATTTTGTTCAGATGCTTGTATTCGTAATCAAGCGTCCTCTGCAGCGTGTCCTTGAGCAGATGAAGAAGCTTCGCTTCAGCTTCCGTGAGCTGCGGTTCAATTGCCTCAAGCAGGTATTCGCTTGTCTCGTTGTTGTACGTTGCCCGGATGTAGGAGTAAGGTTCAACAACAGGGTAGATTTCAAGCACTTCCATTGATGCGGACAGAAGAGGCGGTATCACGGTATAGACAGACCCTTTTCCCTCGGCCCAGTCGATCTTGCGCTCGACTTCGTCCCTGGGCATCATTATCTTGACCTTCTTGTTTCCCCTCTTTGAAAGGAATCGCTTGTATCCTTCAGATAAGAGCTTGGGCAGTGCCTTCCTGTTTATCTCCTGCTGGTCATCATTGGCGCTTGTTGCCATTTTCATTCCTCCGGTGATACTGCCAGTGCAGCGTTAGTCAATGTCATGGAGCTGACACCGTTTATGCTGATATCCAGCACGTAGAGCTGGTTGCCTGCTGACTGCACCGTGGCAGTGTAGCCAGTGCCGTATAGCACGCCCGCCTGAGAGAAAGTGCTGTTGAAGAAGTCCAGCCATGCGAGCGGGTAGGGGGTGCCGATTGCTATGTTCACGTTGGGTGTCGACTGCCCCGACTGGACAAGTGTATAGGTGTTCTTTGAGAAACTGAGCAGGTGGGAACTGAGTGATAATGTGTTTGTCCCCGCATAGCTCAGGTTTGTAGTTGTAGGGGTAGCCACGGAAAGCTCGAGGAGATTGAGATGTATGCCGCCGAGAGTGCTTACACTGAATCCGGGTGCTGCAACCATGACCTGGCCGTTGCTCTGGCCGAGTATCACAGCATCGTTTTCATAGAGCACAGTCTGAGGGACATAGTATCTGTTGGGTATGTTGACAACCACACCGCCGCCCGAAGAGGATGTCAGGTGGTAAACAGCATTCACACCCAGATTTGTGAGCTGGTAGTTGAATGAGACGGTGAAGTACGGAATTGTGTTTCCGTCCTGCGGGATCACGTTCATCTGGCCCTGTGTTCCGACGGCGAACATTGGAACACCTGATGAGCCCAAAGTTACAGGGCTGTAGGCTGAAAGAGTTGTTATCTGGGAGGAGGATGAGTACATCATAAGGTTGTCCACGCTCTGCTTGAGTTCAGAGAACTGTGATACGACATTGTTGTCATGCTGATGCTCGTTTGCGGCCATCATGGCCGGCACATAATGGTTGGTAAATAGGCCGAGGATTGAAAGAAAGACTATCAGAGCCAGTATAGTTCCCACTACAGAAGCCACACCTTCGTCATCCTTTCTGATTTTCGAAGGCTTCAATATTGATTGCTTCCTCTGGGACAATTGCATCCGGAGCACACGTCCAACCGGAATGAGCTTGTTTTTCCTTATTTAATCATGATGCTCTGGTTATCATCGCCGTTCTCGATGCAGCGGGCAGCCAATTCCAGCAACATATTTTAGTGAGTTGCACCTACCCCACTTTATGCCCACCAGCAATGAGTTCAGAGGCAAATCCGTCGTTGTCACGGGAGGTACCTCTGGCATAGGGCTTGCAACAGCCCAGCTGTTCTTTTCCAGGGGTGCAAATGTCATAATCACCGGAAAGAACAGGGAAAAGGGAAAGAAGGCGCTCGCCCAGATGAAGGGAAAGGGGGATGTCGAGTTCTTCAAGGGAAATGTTGCAAGCTACCAGGAAACCGAGAAACTGATGGAAATCGTAAGGAAGAAGCACGGGGGGCTCGATGTGCTTGTAAACAATGCTGGTGTTTATCTTTCAAAGAAGATCGACGAAACGTCTGAGGAGGAGTGGGACTGGATAATGAACACAAACCTGAAGGGTGTGTACACCGCAAGCAGATTTGCGATTCAGCTGCTCAGGGAGAGCAGGGGATGCATTGTCAACGTTGCATCCGTGAGCGGCTTGGTGGGCGTCAGGAACGAGGCGGCCTACTGCGCATCCAAGGGTGGTGTGATACAGCTCACAAAGGCTATGGCCCTGGACTATGCCAGCGACGGCATAAGGGTCAACGCCGTCTGCCCGGGCGATGTTGAGACGCCGATGATGTGGGAAGCTCTCAACAGGGTCGAGGACAGGAGCCTGGCTGTGGAGAAGGACAAGGCGCTGCACCCCCTTGGAAGGTTCGGCAAGGCAGTCGAAGTCGCAAAGCTGATAGTCTACCTGTCATCCGAAGATGCGTCCTTCGTCACCGGAACAGCAGTCAGTATAGATGGCGGATGGAGCGCCTACTGAGCGTTGTTTCCATCCTCGCCTGTTTTGTTTCCGGAGCTGTCAGCGGGCGGCTGCTGCTGGGGCTTGTCTTCTATCTTCCTGATTACACGCTTCGGAACGACTATCTTCCTGGGCTCCTGCGGCGGCGCCTTGCCTTCCGGCTGAGTCGGGGGCCCGGGCGGTTGGTCATCCTTCTTCTGTGCTTCCGCCTGTGACAGCTGAGAACCGCACTTCATGCATTCCTTTGATGCGGCAGTGTTTGGCTCGCCGCAGACAGGGCATGTGATCATTCTTGCCTTCCTTGCTTCCTGCTGCTTCGAAAGCCAGTCTTCAAATGTGGTGTATGTTGACTGTCTCTTCCACCATGACAGGAATGCCTTGTCCGTGTACTTGTTGCCGAGTTCCACCTTCGCCTGTGCCTTGAACTTGTCCGCGAAGACGGAATACTGCTTCCTCAGTTCCGCAGTGGTATCCTCCTCCCTGTCGCTCTCGCCCTCATCGGCGAACTTGACGCCACAAATCGGGCACTCCTTGGAGGAGGCAGGAATCCAGGAACTGCAGTTGCTGCACTTTGCAGTGCCAGGCTCGAATTCGACGCTGCAGTAGGGGCACTTCTTTGATGTCTCCGGTATGAAGGCACCACAGTTTCCACACTCGACAACTCTCGCAAGCCCGTACCTGTAGAGGTAAGCTGAGAAGCCTGCGAAAGCGCCTACTGCGACAACGAGTATGAGCAGCCAGTAGAGCAGCGGTATGCCTGTTCCAGTTCCGTTCGAAAGAACATTGAACGACTGGGATTGGCTGACGAACTGTCCCTCAGAGAAGACGACGAAGTGGTACGAGCCCTGAGACTCCGACGAGGGTATTGATATCCTTTCGGTGGCCACGCCGTTCGCACCGGTGGTGACCTGGTAGTTGACGTTGGTCTGCGGTATTCCCCTGAGGTTGTAAAGCGTGACTGTAAGCGGGTAACCGGCCATTGGCTTTCCAGTCACCTTTGAAACCACGCTGACAGTGACGGAGATGTATGTCCCGGCTGTCAGTGAAGTCTGGGACAGGTAGACCGATGCAGTGACCTGGGCGCGTGTTATGTTGAGCTGTATAGCCTGTGCAATGGTGCTCTGAGTGTAGTTCGACTCCTTGACAGTCTGGTTTGGATTGACAACAGCGGCGAAGTACAGATGCTCTGAGGTGACGCCGGCAGGGAGCTGCGGGACAGTCCAGATTATGCTTATCGCCGCGTTGGCGTTTGCACCAATGTACGGCATTGTGCCGTTGGCGATCGGGTGAGTCGTGTTCTGGCTTGAGTTGCCGTCAAGTATCTGGACAGGCACGTTTGAGGCCGGAGTCTGTCCCGAGTTGCCTACAACGACATTGAATGTGATGTTGCTGAATTCCTGGAAATTGCCTGTTGCGTTCATGCGCACGGGTGAAAGATCGGGGAGACTCAGAACATCAACCGAGGTTGATGCGTAGTTGTTGCCGTAGCTGATTTCGGTTACGTTCCTGTTAAGGTTCACTGCGGCGCTGACAGTCATGTTGCCGTACGACATTGGCACATTCCATGTTGCGGCCACTGGGACCGCGCTGTTGACTGTAAGCGGAGCAAGCAGGCTCGTGGTTACGTTCACAGGCGATGAGCCTGGCAGGTAGAATGTCACTGTGAAGTTGTTGTGTACCGAGCCGTAACCGAGGTTGTAGACGAGTGCATCCACTGTGATATGTGATGCCTCGACAACCGGGTTGGTCGAGAAAACAATGTCTCCTGAAGTGAGAACAAGGTCTGGCAGCTTGATGTTGAGTTCGGCGTTTATGTAGCTGTTCGTCTGCAGCAGGGGGGCCGTGTAGTGAGCAAGGGAAACTGTAAGCTGCGGGGCGTACCAAGTTCCGGCGTCATAATAGGATGTGTTGGCAACGTAGTTGCCCGTGTAGACGTCGCTGCCTGATATCATCGTGTCGGAAAGGCCGGCAAACAGGGCAACGCCTGATGAATTGGTTACGACCATTGCATACTTGCTGCCGTGAGGATTAGTCAGGTTCGAGAATGTATACAGGGTGACATTGGCTCCCGATATTGTGGTTCCCGACGGGCCGTAGACCGTCACAGACAGCCACCTGTAGATGTAAATGACTGCGTTTGACTGCTGGGCGACATACGGAACCGCCACGTTGTACAGTCTGGCTATCTCGTTGTAACCGACGGTCAGCTGGTTTGAGTATGATGAGTTGTATGTGTTAAGCGAGGAGGAGGAGAACGCGGCAGTGGACACTGTGCCCTCAATCTTGCTCGAGTTTATCCAGGCGACGGAGCCTCCGCCAAGTATTATGTTGACATTTGCACCGATCACCGAGTTAACTATTATGAGTCTCGAGCTGCCGTATACATACAGGTTGAGCAGCTGTGTGGATGTGATGTTTGAATTCTCTATCAGCAGCTTGCCTGTCTGGTTGACAAGGAAGGAATACTGCCCGCCGTAGGTCTCAATGAAATTCAGTCCGCCATTGACCACTGCGAGGTAACCGCTCTGCGTTACAATGACATTCGAAGAGAGGTTGAGCTGTGCGGGTATTGTGAACGGCGAAATCGGATTCGAGTTGGAGTTATTAACAACCAGATCCTGCCCGCCGATTGACAGGTAGACTGTCAGCACGCTTGAATTGATGTTGCCCGCGGTGCTGTACTGCTGCACAAGGTGGAACGGGTCAATGTATACGTAAATCGGAACCTGTCCAATTGTATTTGGCGTCCACGAGATTGTTGTTGTGTTCGAGCCTGCGGCCGAGACGTTGACCCTGCTCTTGCCTATCAGGCTGCCGCCCGTCAATGGGTTGCCGTAATAGAATCCAACAGTGACATTTACTGCTCCCGCCCTTCCCAGGAAGTTCTGGACAGCGGCAGTAATTGCCACTGATTTGCCGCTGTAGGCGGGTGATGGATTGAATGTTATGCCGGAGGAGAGAATGACAAGCTCGGGCAGGTTTGGCTCAACGTAGAATATTGTCGAGTTTGTGTCACCTGCGTAGCTTGATTCGGGGATTGTCCTGAACTGGTTTGCAAAGACTGATATTGAATTGTTGCCCGGGGCTGTGAAATGCCAGCTTATGCTGACTGTGACAGTGGACCTGGGTCCGACAGATATGTTTGTCTGGTGGTCTGAGACAAACTTCCCGTTGGCCCCGTCGGTCACGTTGATAGGCAACGAGCTGATGCCTGTCTGGCCGCTGTCCGTCACGTTGAATATGACTGTCCCTGACTGGTTGACATACAGGAATGATGGCACAACGTATGGCCTTCCCACCTGTATCAGTGGGAGCGGGAGCGTGATGCCGATTGTGATGTTCACACTGAGAACAAGCGACTGTCCGGTGATTATCGGGTATGGAGTGAATGATATTGAGTTTCCAAATGAGCTTCCGTTGTAGCTGACGACCGCAGAATAGTTGCCCGTGAACATCGAGTCAGGGTAAGTGGAAGCATCTATCACATCGCTGAGAAGAGGTATGAGCGCGTTGCCGAACTGGTTGGTAACATTGTAATTGGAGGGCGACTTGCCGAGGTAGGAAAGCACCGAAGCAGGCGGAACTGTCTGGTATGTGTTGCCCGGACCAACAAAGTAGCCGGCGAGTGAACCGGTCGTCAGGTTGTTTGGTGTTGAACCGGTGTAGTAAAGAGCGACAGAGCTTCCCGAGACGGGCAGGTGCTGACTGCTGTAGACCGTTACATTGGCGAACCTGTAGAGATAAAGCTGCGGAAGCAGCTGGACCTGGACGTTCACATTCTTGACGTCTGTAATGCTCGCTCCATTTGGAATGTACACGACAAGCTTGCTTATGTCAGCAAGCGAGTTGAAGCCCAGATTGTAGAGATTTACGGTGTAAATGGAGCCGATTCCATTTGAAAGTGATATACCGGTGTTAATCAAGCCAGACTGCCCGATTTCGCCGACATAAACGACTGCACCGGAGGTCGTATCGCTGGAAATTGAGAATATCGCAGATGCCAGCCTGGTGTTCATGTTTGCGTCAGTTGTAACATTCATCCCGTACGTCTGGAACACACCGCTGGCAGGTATGGCATAATAGGTTGCGCCGTTTGAATCCACAGGCGAAAGGCTCTGTGCGGTCGCAGTGTTCTTCGGACCGAATTCGAGCGGTTTCGCAGTCATTGTGGAGAACTCTCCGAAGAGAGCAGATGAGTACATGCCTGTGCTTTTGGCAGCTGAACTCAGGTCAATGTGAACATTGTAGAAGTATGCATGGCCGGTGTCCGTCATTACCACTGCAGTGTGATGAGCTGGAGACGGGTTGAAGTTGGCACCTATGAAGCTGTCTATTGCGGTGAAACTGGATGAACCACCGACAGTCATGTTCTTGTACGCAGCAGAGGTGAATGTGAATTCTACCCAGAGCTTGTTCACCAGGATGGTTCCTGTGGTCGCTGTTGCGTTAAGCCACGCCAGGCCCCGTGAAAGGTCATTCACCGTCAGGCCGGCAGGAAGCGCTCCAGAGACATTCGCATTCGATGAAGATGCGGGCAGGGTGATATTGACTGCAGGGACCGAATCATTGCCATAGGTCCAGTGCAGCACTGCACCGGCTGTTCCCTGCGTCAGGTATGAAATGTGAAGGCTCGCAGATATGAGCGGAGAGCTGACACCTGCAGTGTTGAATCCGGTAACAGCCATGACCTGGTTAGCCTGTATCACATAGTTTTCGCCGTCGTAGGCCGACAGATTTGCAATGTTCTGGAATTTCGTGCTGTCTGAAAGAGGGGCGGCCGTGTTCACGGTTGTGGGAGTGCCTTCAAGCCTGTACAGGACATTGTTCTTGCTTCCAGAGTCTGCGGCAAACGGGTAAGTCTCATGAAATACATTTGCCGGGTTTGCCTGTGTGCCGGTGGTGTTGTTCTGGTAAATGGCTATGCTTGATCTCTCGACAAGCACATTTGCACCAAACATCGAGACAACAGGCGGGTTGTCGAATATGCCAACGGGGAAGACAGTCTCATTGATGTAGTTTGAACTGAACGAGGAGGCAGGGAAACCGCTGACGGATGAGTCCATTATATTCATGCTGGCGCTGGATACAACAAGCTGTCCCGGGAAGACGAGTGAAGAGCCATCAAACACATTGAAGGTTCCATTGTCCTGGACAATTATGCCAAGCACTGGAATTGCATTCAGCCTGTAGATGTTGGTCGTTATTGTCGAGTGGTACATGACAAGCTTTCCGCCATCCTGCACCGTTATGTGGTATATCGGAGCGGATTCATATCCGGCCAGTGAATTGACAGCCGAAAATTCGTCGAAAACAAGGCTCTCGTTCGAGAGGATCACGACACCCCCGGACGCAACTGTCAGGTTGCCCTCGAGAATCTGGCTTCCGCCACTGAGCGTCCAGGTCGTCAGGCTGTAACCTGTCCCAACGGTGATGTCACCGCTTATCGTGGTTGCGGCTGGCGCGGCAGACGGTGAGTGCACTTGCTGGACTCCGGCATTTACTGCACCGGCGAGCGCCGTTGCAACAAAGAGAAGCACTATCAAGAGACCTGCAAGCCGTCCCCTATTTTCACTTGTTTTCTTCATGATTCTACCTTTTGAGAGGTCTGTGAATAAGCGAAAATTTTGAGTTATCCTACGATATAAAAAGGCTTTTCCCTGATTATCAAGGTAGTTTGCGACACCACGGTTTCAAAAAATATATCTGCGATAATTTGCAGAGTTGGAATGAAGAATGTAATTGGTTTGAGGCCCGGAAATCACACTGCCCGTATCAGGCAATCTTCTTCTTTATTACCTTCCTTGCCATTTCCGCCCCCGCCCCTTCTTGCGAGGAGCCTTCCTGGCTGACCTTCTGGCCGCATGAATAGCATATGACTGCATCCTTGCTTATGATCGCATTGCAGTTGCTGCAGTACATCTCATCCTCTGCAAGCTCCCCATGGGAAGCGCTTTCGCCGACCTTTGATCCGCAGGAATAGCATATGACCGCATCCTTGCTTATGATCGCATTGCAGTTGCTGCAGAACATCTCATCCTCTGCCGGCTGCCTCTGTCCAGCATCATGCTGGGCAGGCTCGTCATGCTCCACAGTCTGGTCATACTGCTGCTGCTTTGCGGGTGGCGCCTTCTGGACAGTCGGATCAGCTGCCTTCATCATGCTCAGCTGCTTGCGCAGCGTGTCCTCGAGCGCAACCACAGCCTGCCTCCGTCCGACGACCTGATCGATGACCTGCCTCAGCTCCTGCTCCTGCCTCAGGAGTTCGCTTTCCTTGTCAGAGAGGTTCTTCTGCTGATCTTTTATCTCTGTCTCGAGCTTGTTCAGCTCTTCGGCCTTCGATTCGAGATTCTGCTCCCTGAAGTTCAGCAGTTTATCCTTGTTGTTGAGTTCTATCTCCTTGGACTGCGCCTGGGCGATCTTGTTGTTGAGTGCTGTCTCGGCAGAATGAATGTCAGATTCCTTCTCGCTTATCTTTTTCTCCCTCTCGGTCAGGACAGACTGAAGCTCGTTGAGGCTCGTCTCCTTGGTGTTCATGTTTCTTTCTTTCTCGTCGAGGATCGACTGCCTGGATGCTAGCTCGTGATCCCTTTTGTCGAGATCCGCGCTTCTGGCGTCCATTTCCTCATGTTTCTTCTTGAGCTTGGACGCTGTTTCCTCGATTACCTGCCATATAGGCGTTTCAGAAGTCATTGAATTCCTCCGGAAAACGGGGCCAGTTCATGCGGCCCGGCCACGCGTTCCAGGAACCGCACATCGTTTTCTCGTTTCCGGTAAATACTCTTTCTGACTATATTAAGCATTTTTGTTCTGCTTATCGTTTGGTAAACAAACGGCCCTTCCCTGCTTCGCCAAAATTATCATGGCAAAATATTAAAAAATTTGAATTAATTGGAAAGAAGCGGACCCAGGACCTGCAGGCCGCCCTTGCCTACTTCAACGGCGTGCCTTTCCATGCTGTGCTCGCATGCCCTCATCTTGCCGACCTGCACAAAACGCGTCACCTTCCCTTTCGTGCTGTCCATGCCGAGGTAGACGACACCGTCGCTCAGGAACGCCTCCGAGCCTGAATAGAATCTTCCTTCGGTGACGCTCCCTTCCATTATAAGCATCGTGAACAGCCCGAGATCTCTCATGCTCTTGAAAAAGTGGTACATGCTCTTCCTGACAGATGCGTCGTCATCCATCAGCGAATACAGCGCGCCGAGGGAATCCACTGTCAGCATTGTGAACGCCTTGCCGTGCTTCTCCTTGAACTTCTTCACCATCTTTTCAACCGTTGAAATGTAGTCTGGAGAGTCGTCATTCCCTATTGCCTCCAGTTCCCTTATGTCTGTGAAATCGGCGATGACAACGTTGTTGGTGAAAGGTATGCCGATGCTTCTCATGTTTCTCACGTGGCTTTCGGCACTCTCCTCGAGCGTGAGGTACATTCCAATCTGGTTGGCGGCGGCGAGATGCTTTGCCATCACAGAAAAGCAGAATGACGTCTTCATCGATCCAGGCGGTCCTATGACCAGCACCACCTTTGGAACATCCACGTCCGTCCTGAGTATCTTGTCGAGCCCCGAAATGGTGTCTCTCAGCAAAATGCACACACCTGCTTCAAGATTTTCACCGATTCAATATAAAGATTGCCTGATGATTTGCATCTGCCCTAACTAATGCGGTGGACCGATGCAACCGGATGACGCGAAGCATGAGCGGGGGAGCTGGACACGAAACACTACTCTTCGTCCTCAGGCTCTTCCCTCGGGAATATCATTTTTTCGTCCTTCCCTGGCGTTTCGGGTGCAGCGGGTGGCTGGATCGCCGCCTGGGATCGGACCTGCTCCTCCTTCTCCCCTTCCCTGATGACGTTCTCCTCGGTCTCCGAACCGACGAGCCTTGCTGTCGCGGTAACCATGTCACCCTGCTCAAGGCGCATGATCGCCACACCCTGCGTATTCCTTCCCATCACCCTTATGTCATCTATTGGAATGCGGATCATCATACCCTGCTCGGATGTCACCAGCACTTCATCTCCGGGGAGGAATTCCCTGACAGACATGACCTTCCCGTTTCTCTCGGTTGTCTTGATTGTAATCACGCCTTTCCCGCCGCGGCGCGTCTTCCTGTATTCGCCGACCCACGACGGCTTGCCGTAGCCGTTCTCGGTTATAGTCAGCAGCACGTTCCCCTCGGAGGAGGAAGCTTCCATGCTTACGACCTCGTCTCCCTTCCTGAGTCCAATGCCACGGACACCTGTTGCCTGCCTCCCCATGGGCCTGACATCCGTCTCCTCGAACCTTATTACAAAGCCGTCCCTCGTGGCAAGCATGATGTCCATCTTCCCGTCGGTGACCACGGTGCCAATGACCTCGTCTCCGGGTTCAAGCCCGATTGCTATTATGCCGTTCATCCTGACATGGGAATAGGCCATGAGTGATGTTTTCTTCACCTTGCCCATCTTGGTTGCGAAGAAGAGGTATTTCTCGAGCTGGAATTCCTTAAGCGGTATGTTGTCTATGATGCGCTCCCCCTCCTCCAGTTTGGGGAGGAGGTTCACTATTGCCCTTCCAGCGCTGTGCCTTGAGCCGGCAGGTATCTGATACGCCTTCAGCCAGTACGCCCTGCCCTTGTTGGTGAAGAAGAGGATGTAGCTGTGGGTGGACGTGACGAACATGTCGACGAGGTAGTCCTCCTCGTGCGTCTCCACTCCTGTGAGCCCCTTCCCGCCCCTGTGCTGTTTCTCGTAGGTGGCAAGCGGGACCCTCTTGACGTAGCCCCTGCTTGTGACGGTGACGATTACCTCCTCCTCCGGTATGAGATCCTCGATTGTCATCTCAAGCCCCTCGGAATTTATCTCGGTGCGCCGTGCGTCGCCGTACCTGTCCTTTATCTCTGCCAGTTCGCTCTTGATTATTGCAAGGATCCTTTCCTCGTCCGCAAGCGTCTTCTCCAGGTCTTCTATTGTGGCAAGGAGCTGAGTGTATTCGCTGTGGACACCTTCCATTTCCAGGCCCGTGAGCTTCTGCAGGCGCATGTCGAGTATTGCCCTGGCCTGTTCCTCCGACAGAGTGAAAGGCGGCTGCCCCGCTTCCGCAGCCCGCAAAATGGATGGGAGCTTTCCCCAGTCGTCGACAGCCACCAGCTTTTCTTTTGCCTCTTCGCCCGATGTGGATGAGCGAATGAGTTCTATCATCCTGTCGATGTTGTCGACTGCTATCATCAGGCCCTCGACAATGTGCATGCGCTTCTTCGCCTGGGCCATGTCATGCTCCGCCCTCTTCCTGACAATGTTCCTCCTGAAGTCGATGAAACTGCGCATCAGCTCCTTGAGCGAAAGGACCTTCGGCTGGTTGTCAACAAGCGCAATGTTGATTATACCGAATGTGACCTCCATCTGCGAATGCGTGTAGAGCTGGTTGAGGACTATGTCCTCCATCGAGTCCCTCCTGAGCTCGATGACTATCCTCATCCCTTCCCTGTCCGATTCGTCCCTGAGGTCCGTTATACCCTCGATCTTCTTTTCCTTGACCAGTCTGGCAATGTCTTCCAGCAGGGCGGACTTGTTAACCTGATACGGTATCTCAGTGACTATTATCCGCCTCTTTCCGCCTTCCTCCTCCACCTCCGTCCTGGCCCTGACGGTGATCTTTCCCCTTCCAGTGCTGTAGGCCTCCACTAGCCCCTTCAGCCCGTAAACGATTCCACCCGTCGGGAAGTCCGGTCCCCTGATGCGTTCCATCAGCTGGGCCATGTCTGCATCCGGGTTTTCGATAAGATAATTAAGGCCGTCGACAACTTCATTCAGGTTGTGAGGAGGCATGTTCGTTGCCATGCCCACTGCTATGCCGTTTGAACCATTGGCGAGAAGATTCGGAAACTTTGACGGCAGTACCTCAGGCTCCTTGAGTGTAGCGTCGAAATTGTCATTCATGACGACCGTTTCCTTGTCCAGGTCCTGCAGCATCTCCTCCGCAATTCGTGATAGCCTGCATTCGGTGTATCGCATGGCGGCTGCGGCGTCGCCGTCAACACTGCCGAAGTTGCCCTGGCCGTCGACAAGGGTGTAGCGCATCGAAAATGGCTGTGCCATCCTTACAAGTGTATCGTAAACAGCCTGATCCCCGTGAGGGTGGAACTTACCGAGCACGTCCCCGACGACCCTCGCGCACTTCTTGTATGCCCTGTTGGAATTGGCTCCAAGCTCGTTCATTCCGAAGAGTATTCGCCTGTGGGCCGGTTTGAGTCCGTCCCTGACATCAGGGAGGGCACGGCCCACTATGACGCTCATGGCATAGTCGATGTACGACTTGCGCATCTCAATTTCAATTGGCCTGTTGACAATCTTCTGCGCCGGCTGGGGTGTTTCGTCTGATGCCATTGCTCAACACCTACACATCGAGGTTCTCGACCTCGGCCGCGTGATCCTGTATAAACAGTCTGCGCGGTTCCACAGCATCCCCCATCAGTGTGGTGAACAGCATTTCGGCCTCCACAGCATCCTCGATTGTGACTTGCTTGATGGTCCTTGTCTCTGGATTCATCGTTGTTGACCAGAGCTGATCGGGGTTCATTTCTCCCAGCCCCTTGTACCGCTGTATAACCGCATTGGGCATCTCCTTCATCTTTTCATCGAGTTCCCTGTCGCTGTAAACATAGACCTCGCTGTTTCCCTTTTTCAGCCTGAAGAGCGGCGGCTGGGCGATGTAGACGTAGCCCGAATCTATTAACGGCGTGGCATGCCTGTAGAAGAAGGTGAGCAGAAGTGTCCTGATGTGGGCACCGTCAATGTCCGCATCTGTCATGAGTATTATCTTGTGGTATCTTGCCTTGCTTATGTCGAACTCATCACCTATGCCCGCCCCTATCGCAGTTATCAGAGTGCGGACGCTCTGGTTCTTGAGTATCTTGTCAAGCCTGGACTTTTCGACGTTCAGTATCTTGCCCCAGAGGGGAAGAATTGCCTGAGTCGTTCTGTTCCTCCCCTGCTTCGCGCTTCCGCCCGCGGAATCTCCTTCCACGACGAACAGCTCGCACTTGGCAGGATCACGCTCGCTGCAGTCGGCAAGCTTTCCGGGAAGGCTTCCTCCTTCAAGAAGCCCCTTGCGCCTTGTCAGCTCCCTTGCCTTCCTGGCCGCCTCCCTTGCCTGTGAGGCAAGCACGGCCTTTCCTATTATCGAGGCTGCTGGTTTGGGATTTTCCTCGAGGTAGATGCTGAGCTGTTCATAAATCGCACTCTCGACAATCCCCCTGACTTCGCTGTTGCCAAGCTTGGTCTTTGTCTGACCCTCGAACTGCGGCTCAGGGACTCTCAGGCTTATTATTGCTGTCAGTCCTTCCCTGACATCCTCTCCGGCAAGCGGCTCTTCGCCCTCCTTCAGGAAGCTGTACTTTCTTGCGTAATCGTTTATCGTCCTCGTCAGTCCTGCCCGGAAACCAACCAGGTGGGTTCCTCCCTCTGCCGTGTTTATGTTGTTGACGAAAGTGTGGACGCTCTCATTGTACGAGTCGGTGTACTGCAGTGCAACCTCAACCTGCACACCATCGGAAGTCTTTGACAGAAAAACAGGATCGGCATGCAACGGTGTCTTGACAGCATTCAGGTACCGGACGAAGTCGACTATGCCTCCCTCCGAGTAAAATGTGTTCTTCCTCCCCGATCTCCTGTCTTCGAACACAAGTGTCAGTCCCTTGTTGAGATATGAGAGTTCCCTGAAGAGCGTATCAAGCGTCGTGTAGTCGAATGATGTTTCCTGGAAAATGGTCGCATCCGGCTTGAAGTGTATCTTTGTCCCGGTGGCAAGCGTGCCGTCGGGCTTAACGAGGTCTATGGTTGGCGCACGCACCTCCATTGTGCCTGTGACCACACCCTGGCGGAATTTCAGCACATGTTCCATGCCGTCCCTCCACACGGTGGCTTCAAGCCACTCGGAAAGAGCGTTTACAACGGAGAGACCAACACCATGCAGCCCGCCGGAGACCTGGTAGCTCTTCTTGTCAAACTTGCCGCCGGCATGCAGTGTGGACATAACGATTTCCATTGCAGGCTTGTGGTACTTCGGATGCATTTCTGTCGGAATACCCCTGCCGTCATCCTGCACGGACACGGAGCCGTCCTGGTAGATCGTCACTGCGATGTTCTTGCAGTATCCGCCCATCGCCTCATCGATGGCATTGTCTAGTATTTCGTAAACAAGATGGTGAAGGCCCCTGTGGTCGGTGCTGCCAATATACATGCTTGGCCTTTTCCTCACGGCGGTGAGACCCTCGAGAACCTGTATGCTTTCGGCTGTATAGTCACTGTTTTCCAATGGAACCACATCCCTTCTAAAGACCCATTTTCCCTTCTTTTTCGGTTTGAAAATTACCCTGCGCTAAACCGTCATAAACACACAATATTTGAGAATATAAATAATCTTGTAGAAACGGACCTATCATACCCCTCTGGAAGGGCCAGCCGGAAGCAACGCCGAAGGTGGATTTTCGTCACTTCCCGTGAACAAACGGGGGGAGCGGCACCGGTCTCCGGCGCCGGGGAGCCCGACTATAAATATATATTATTTTATAGAAATAGGATTTCGTGCCTGTGCGACCCCATTCCACATGCCATGGCGTTCATTCTGCTTTGATGTGGTAGACGCCCGTCCTGGAAACAGTGAAACCCATTGACTTGTAGAGCGATATTGCGGGTATGTTGTCTTCCGAGACCCAGAGGACCATCTTGTCCTTCTTCAGTCTTCCTGCCGCCTTCAGTGCATTGGTCAGGAGGTACCTGCCCACACCCTTCCGCCTCAGCCTGCTGGAAACAGCTATGTCGGCTATGAATGCGCTGTCGCCGACATCCGTGACCGCAATCATTGCCTCGGGCCTGTCATCGAGCAGCACGCAAATGGAGGCATCGGAAATCACCGGCCCGTAGTCTCCGGACAGGAGCGACTTGAGCATCTTCCTGTTCTGTTCCTCCGTATCGAAGAAGAGCCTCTGGTCAGTGGTGCCGCTGAATGCCTCCCAGTCCAGCCTTGAAAGAACTGTTTCGTCATAATTGATTATAGACGAAGTTGTGTAATTGATTGTCTCATCAGGCAAAGAAGAGGCTTCTCCCAGAGGGCATACCATCTCAAATCTACTCCTGGTGACGAATCCAAGGCTCTCCGAGACAGTGGACATGAGCTCCTGCCGAATGTTCGGATGCATTCCGCTGATCCTGAGCTTGAACTCCCTTGGAGACCTGTTCACGTATTCCCTTATCAGGAGCAGCAATCCTTCCCTGTCCGCTTCACCGGCTCCCCATGTCACAAACGAGTCCCCTCTCATGTCCCTGTAGCCGTAGCTCAGTATGCCTTTCAGCGCTCCCTCTTCGACGGCTCCAATGCAGAATTCCTGCCCGTTGGCTATTCTGCTTAGTTTGTCGTCCACCCAGGTGGGTGATATCGACTCGCCGAACGCCCTGACAGCGGAGCTGTATTCCTCCACAAATGGCCTGATATCAAATTCGGAGGTGGTTGTGTCGATTACCTGCATCATTTTGGGCGTAATAATCAATTATGATAGAAAATAATTGGGGTACGTCCGGTCAACTGGATATCGGACAGGCAGAGGTTGGTATCTCACATGATGGCGATGGTTCACAGGAACTTGACCGAGGGGAAATGGCTTGAACAGGAGGAGGTGGAGAGGAAGGAACCAGAGGCCTATGAAGTGCTCGTCAGGGTGAAGGCGTGCGGTGTCTGCAGGACCGACCTTCACATAGTAGAGGGCGACCTTCCTGCTGTCGTGCCAGGCATCATACCGGGCCATGAGATAGTTGGAACGGTGGAGAAGACAGGCAGCATGGTCGGAAGCGTGTCCGTGGGCCAGACAGTGGGTATGATGTGGCTGCACGGCGCCTGCGGGACATGTGAATACTGCATTCACGGCATGGAGAATCTGTGCGCTGAAAAGGAGTTCACAGGCTACTCGGTGAATGGCGGATATGCGGAATATGCGACCGGAATGGAGGGATATGTGCTGAAACTGCCCGAGGGAGCAGACCCGGAAAAGACGGCACCGCTGCTCTGCTCCGGCATAATCGGATACAGGGCGCTGAAGCTTGCCATGCCTCCGCCCGGAGGGAGGCTGGGCATATTCGGCTTCGGGGGCTCTGCCCATATAACGACCCAGGTGGCATCAAAGATGGGGATTGATGTGTGTGTTGTTTCAAGGAGCGAAGAGCACCTGAAGCTCGCCAGGAGGCTCGGTGCGGCGGAAACGTGGATTTCGGGGCAGGATACACCGAAGGAGATAGGCAGGAAATTTGACTCCGCAATAGTGTTCGCGCCCGCAGGAGATGTCGCCAAACTTGCTCTGGAATGCATAAGACCAGGTGGAAGTGTCGCCGTCCCGGCGGTCCATCTGGACCATGTCCCGGAAATGGACTACAAGACTCACCTTTTCAATGAGAGAAGGCTCTTCAGTGTCGAAGCAAACACGAGGGCGGATGCGATCGAGTTCATCGGCATGGCTTTCAGGCTGGGTGTCAGGAGCGAAGTTGTTGTGGAGGATCTGGGCCATGCAAACAGTGTCCTACGGAAGCTGAAAAAAGGGAAGATAAACGGGGCAGCAGTCCTGAAAATCACTTGACGATGAGCACGGAGACGGGCGAATCGGCAGACACCCGCTGCGAAACAGATCCGAAGAATATGCCTCTTCTGAACGACCTTCCGCGGTTGCCAAGGATAATGAGATCCGGCTTTATCCTGTCTGCTGCCTGGATTATCGCCTTGACAGGATCCTGTTCCCTCACTATTCCCTCGACATTCAGTATGCCGTTTGCCTTCGCGTGTGCAACTGCCTTCTTGACAAGCTTTTTTGCCTCCTCGAGCTCCTCTTCCTGCCTTTCCACAACCATAATGCCTGCCTGGGGGGCATCACCGCTGACTCTGAGAAGCATCGGGTTCACCGCGTTCAGTATGTACAGCCTGGCGTTCTTGTTGCCCCTCAGCAGCTTGAAAGAGAATTCAAGCGCCTTTACCGACTTCTTGGAGGGATCCACGGCCACCAGTATGGAGTTCAGACCCATCGGATGCTCTAAGGGCATTTTATCGAGACTTGATTCACCTTAATGCACTTAAACACAACGCAGGCAATGCGAACCGACGGGCGCAGGCGCATGGCAGCGACTCATTCTGAAAGGGTTGCCTGCCTGTGTCGTGACAACGCGTTTTTCAGAAGCGCGTTGACCCCAATAGGGTTGGGGAAGAGGCATGATGCCCCGACCTTCTCAAGCATTTCGTTGTTTGCCACTGAGAAGTAGCTGGACTTCCCGCCGAATCTCATTATGATCAGGGGAGAGATGACCATCGGGATTAGCCATGGTGAGTTGAACACTGAGGCAAGCGGGTTGAATAAGAATATGCCTGAGATTAGAATGCCTTCAAGCATGAATGAATACACAGACAGGCCGAGAACCTCGTGCACGGAGAGGGGCTTCTCGTTCTTCGGCGTTACAGGAATGGTCTTCAGCCCTGTTATGAAGTATGAGAGCATGCTCTTGAACTCATAAGGCATCGATAAGGTGCTTATCGCCGAGCTCAACCACCTGTGCCTTATGACCGCCTCCCATTTTATTCCGCACTTGACCCTGACGGCCAGGGTTGGAATGAAGGCAAGCACTCCAAACACTATCATGAACCTGAGTATTGGCACCGACCATATTACACCGGGCGGATTCAGCAGAAGTGAGTACAGGAATGCAGCCGCCCCCGCGGGCGTTGATGCAAACCCGTAGACGGTGAGAATCATGCCAATCGGGAGGAGCAGGTTTGTGATATGGCCCACTGGTATCTGCATCAGGTGAAGCTTGCGGCCACTGCTTATTTTCGATTCCATCGAGAAACCGAAAAACTCCATTGAACCGCGCGTCCACTTGTTCTGCCTTCTGATGAAGCCGCGGACGTTTTCGGGCATCGCCTCGTATGTGTGCAGAGGAACAAACCTCGAATGCCATCCTATGTCCGCTAGCGCGACAGCTGTTGCGAAATCCTCCGACACATAGCCCTCCACGAAACCCCCGATGTGATTGAGTGCATCAACTCTCAACATTACGTTGTGGCCGTAGCAGAAGACAGCATCGAGTGCGTTGGCCAGCTGCTGCTCCCACACGAACTGCCCTATGCGGGACATCGAGGCAAGCGTCTGGACGAACCTTGTGTCCAGATTCCATATGTTAATGAGTCCCTGGAAAATGGCAACATCGCTGTTGTCGGGGTGTTCGGCGTATTTCAGCGTCTCCCCGACCCAGTCGAATGGAAGGTAGGAGTCTGCATCAAGCAGGACTATGTAGTCATATCCTGCGCCATGCGAAATAAGCCAGTCGTTTATGGCACCTGCCTTGAACCCCCTCCTCTTGTCCCTCCTGATTACTGTGAAATGCTTTTCGGCCGAGATGCTGTCCACGGTGTTTCTAGCCTCTTGAGAAGTCGAGTCATCGAGCACGAACACGTCGCACGGGTAGTCCTGCGATATTGAGTGCAGGCATTCGGGAACCACGTCGTTCATTGTGGCATAAAGAAGAGCGACTCTCCTGTCCCTGGGTGAATGGTCCAGGGACCGCAGCGGCCTGTAACGCACGAGGAGGGCGACAAGCTGCCTGGCCAAGCCGTAGGAGCCGCCAAAGAAGAGGACTGAAAGAATGGCGAACAGGGCAACCGAGGGAGCATGAGTCCATTTGATCACGAACCAGCCGAGGGCTACTTCCGTGGCAACGTAGATGGCTGCAAACACCGAGTAAAAGAACAATCGAACGTGGAGAACGCCTGTGGTTCGCGTTGATAAGTGAGATGACTGATTTTTCTCTGCCGCCATTTGTAACTGAACTCCGAGTTATTAGCCCTGGCCCTCTGGACCCGACTATTCTTACGCAGCGGGTATAAGTCAGTTATTTTACAGGCATCGAATGCGCAATCTCTCGCTCCCTGTCGAAAGCATGGTGCCCAGCATCAGGAATAGCTGCTTATACTCTGCACCACTTTCCCCGTCAGATGGTCAGGATCCGCTATGCCAAAGCCGAGCCGGAGGCATACAATGCAATGCGCAGCATGCAGGACTATGTCAGCAATTCCGGACTGGACAGTAAACTGATGGAACTGATCAAGATAAGATGCTCACAGATCAACGGATGCGCCCATTGCCTTGACATGCATACCCAGGACGCACTGGCCCTCGGCGAGGAGCCGAGGAGAATATTCACATTGCCTGCCTGGAGGGATTCCCCCTTCTACGCCGATGCAGAAAGGGCCGCGCTGGAGCTGTCGGAGGCTGTCACAAGGATATCGGACTCTGGTGTTCCGGACAGCATCTTCGAGAATGTGATGAAGCATTTCACGGAAGCAGAGTTCGTGAAGCTGCTCATGTGTATCAATACAATCAACTGCTGGAACAGGCTCAACATATCCTGCGGCGTCACCGCAGGCACGTACAACAGGGAAAACAAGAAATGAAACCAGCCGCCGCGGTGCCCGGGTGACTGCATCCATCTGGCAGAAGACAGCTTTTGATGAAAATGCTCCCTGCCTGGAAAACCGGTGCCAGAAAAGAGTGTGATCCGCTGCCTCTTCATTCCGGACGTTGCGTGTGTTTCATGAAGAAGCAGAGATCACATGCAAGGCAGGCCAGTAGTTCAGATGCTCCTGAATGCCTTGACTATGTCCTTCGCGGCTGCAGAAACGGCCGATCCTATGCTGGAAGCCGCGCCCTGAAGTGCGTTCTGGACAGCCGACACAACCGAACCGCCGGGTGCCATTGCCGGAATATGCTGGAGTGCTGTTGCAAGCCCTCCGGGATGGCCCGCTGCAAGGGATGCCACTCCGATGCCGGCTGCGGCCAATGCCGTTCCTACCGCACTTGCAATTGCTATTCCTGTCATGAGCACACAATTTCAGCTACAGGGTATAAAAGGGTTTTTTGATAAGTTTCGAACAAAGTTCCATTCTCACGAGGCATGCACTTGCTGGCGCTTGATGCAGCTGAGTGTCCAGCTGCGACGAACAGGCCAGATTCCGGATGCCCCGCGTTAAGCTGCATGGTAACTTTCTATTATTGAATCCGGCTATCAACATGAACCGTAGAACTCAGATCCCCGTCCACAGCGACCACGCAGGCATCAACTGCATGCGACAGGGAAGAAAAGCACCAAACAGCTTGAACTCAAGGAAATGAAAATATGCAATTCGTGATTGGCGTTGTGCCTCCCCGGTGTACCTGTCCAAAATCACCGAATTCCAGAGGAGATGGGAGGGTAACAGGTTTCCCGACATCATTGAGCCTCACATTACAGTCAAGTCTCAGACCGGGCTTGACGAGAGTATGAAATGGGAAGGACCCGTCAAAGAGGTCTGCAAAATGCAAAAGAGCTTCATGATTCCACCCCGGCGCGGATACCACCGTTTTCAAACGGTGAAGGAGCATCGAATCCCTTATAGTGATTGTTTACTTCCATGGAATGATGCTCCAGACCCTTATGGTCAGGCTTGTCCCTGACGGGGAGCAGCGTGCGATGCTGCTCAAAACTGTCGATGTGTTCAACAGTGCATGCAACCACATTGCTGCAGTCGCCTTCAGGGAGAAGTGCTTCAGCACATATCAGCTGCACACATTCGTCTACCATGATGTAAGGGAGAAATTCAAACTCTCCTCCCAGATGGCAGTGGACGTGAAAACCTCCTTTACCACAAAACCTCATCCGGGGTTTGCAAGACCGAGCCTGGGCGGCCGTTGGCACATTTGCACTCAGTGTGCGCCTGGCAGTCTGACCGCCCTAACGACGGGTCCATCTGTCCATCAAGGACGTACGGGAGAATGTTGAGATCCGGGCAGGTTTGCAGAAGGAACGAAATGAACGGAGTAGCAACCGAATGCATAGCGCTGGACGTGCACAAGAGAACAATCACTGCCTCCCATGTCGGCAGTGATACAAAGACATGGAAATTTCCCACAACAAGGGAAAAGATTGTGAAGGAGCTGAAACAATACGGCAATATTCCCGTTGTGCTTGAGGCGAGCACAACCGGCAAGGCAGTTGCATCCCTTCTCATATCGGAGGGAAGGGAGCTGCACATGGCTGAGCCAAACAAGCTGGCAATGATTGCGAGGGCTCAGGTTAAGACTGACAGGAGAGATGCAGAGATGCTCCGGCTTATCGTCAGACAGCGCAGGGACATGGGTCACAAGCTGTCGCTTGTGAAGAATCAGATACACGCGCTAGTGACGTGATTCAAAACCCTCTTCTGCCTTTTTGACCGAAAGATTCGAATCCATGGACAGCAATACCCCGTCCATGGTATTGCATGTCCGTGAACTGGCAAACGAGGAGGGGCAGCGCCTCTCCAGGCTTGCAAAGAGAACAGACAATGTAGTGACGCTCAGAAGGGCTCAGGTGCTCCTTCACTCGGCACAGGGGTTCACCCCTCCCAAGATAGCAGAGCTGCTTGGCCTGACGGTGGAATGGGTCAGGCACATAATAAACGCATTCAACGCCAGCGGCTTCGATTCACTCAGGCCGAAGCCTGCCGCCGGCGGCAGGCCGAGGACATTCGACGACGAGATAAGGCTTGAGATAGTGAACATGGCGCTGACACCCCCGCCTAAACTCGGCTACCCCTTCACCCAGTGGTCGCTGAGGAAGCTGAGGGCTGCACTCATCGAGAAGGAGATAGTTGCGGACATCAGCGTTTCAAACCTTCAGAAGGTACTGACTTCAGAGGCACTGTCCTTCCAGGCAGTGCACACATGGAAGGACAGCAGGGATCCCGATTTCGGGAGCAGGAAGAGGCGCATAGACGGACTGACAAGGAAGAGGCACAATCCGCCTGTTGTGATATCATTCGACGAGATGGGTCCAATAGAGCTGAGGCCGAAGGGTGGAAGGGGCTGGCGAATGCAGGGACACCCTGCCTCTGTCCCTGCCACATACACAAGGAAGAACGGTACAAGGCAATTTCTATGTGCTTTTAACTACCATCACGGTACATTCTTCGGAAGGCTGAGGAGAAGGAAGCTTTCGAAGAACATGCTCTCGTTCTTCATCGAGCTGCGCCGCCACTATCCTGCGGAACAGCGCATCTACATCGTAATGGACAATCTGTCAGCACATGTAACAGAGGACATAGTGAAATGGGCGAAGAAGAACAGCGTCTCCTTCGCACCCACACCGACAAACGCATCGTGGCTCAATC